>JAYVBW010000895.1:0-2878 GCA_043750255.1 Pirellula sp. | reverse complement strand
TTTATTTCGCTTGGACAACTGAGCGGCAAAATCTGGTTTTCGTTTTCTGTTTCTACCGCTGGGCAGACCGTAACACCAAGGATTCCTCAGCAATGGATTTACACTCAGACATGGTCCAAAGCTGCTTCCGCAGGGACTGCAAACACTTCGGATTCCTCTGGGAACGATTCGCTCTATTTCGAAGAAGGGTCTCGCAGCCAGTCGTTGGTTAATAAGTTAAGGCGTTTCCCGTTTCTTCAGTCTACGGCGATAAATATGGTGCTTCGATGGCGCAAAAGGATTCATCAGACTCGCGTGCGAAATAAAAAACTTCCATATCATTGTGTCGGGAAATATTGATCGCCCATGCGTATTGCAATCGTTGCGCTCAATGCTTTTCCCGCGATTGAACCAAGCCAAGGTCGCCGGATTGGCGGTCTAGAAACATTTGCATGGAATTTGGCGAGAGGGTTAGCTCAGGACGAGGCTGATCAAATACTTTTTTTGGTTCGAAGCGAACAACCAAAAGGTACTCGCGTTTACCAAAAAGTGCACGTCGACTTCATTCATGAGCCCCTTCGAGCGATACGCCAAAGTGTTTCCAAAGCCCTAGAAATCGATTCCTCGAAAAAACTGCTGCGCATCAAGAATTGGGACCTAACCCTAGCTTGGAAGATTCCGACATTGGCCATTCGGAAATTTTTTTTCCCTCGCTATTCTGAGGAAAAATCGATCTCGTTGGCGATCAACCGATTTGCTCCTGAACTCCTATTAACGCTCGGCGTCAATCAAACCTCAGCTAGCCTCGGCGAAATCGCACAGGCCCTAGGAATTCCGATCGTACTATGGCTGCAATCCAACGCTGATTTAGCGCCACAGCTTTTCGAAAGTGGTCAATTTGTGGATCGTTATGGTGTTCGAAGCGCACATGCTCAGCGGTGCATTCGACTGTGTCGGAACATAATTTGCCAAACCGAAACGCAACAATTGCTGCTTCAGCAAATCGAGCCCAAATTTCCGAATACGTTATCGCAACCGATTCGTGCAACGTGCATCCCGAATCCCATCGAAACGAAAGTATTCCATCCAGGCGAGTCACCTTTTCATGAGCGTCGTGGCGTCTTATGGATCGGTCGAGCGGATCGATTTCACAAACGTCCGCTCATTGCCATTGAGATCGCCAAACGTTGTCCTGATATTTCATTTTGCATGATCGTCAATCCCGGCGACGACGATGTTTATCAGGAAATCAACAATACGAAGCCGCCAAACGTTTCTTTGATTGACTTCGTCCCTTCATCTGAAATGCCGGAGCGCATGCGAAAAGCTTGGATATTTTTATCAACGGGATCCGCAGCGTATGAAGGCTTTCCTAATGTTCTCCTAGAGGCATCCGCAAGTGGAACTCCAATCGTATCGCTCGAGGATTTTGACGGATTTCTAAGTCGTTCCAAGGGAGGACTTTCCAGCGATGGAAATCTAGATAGCCTAGTTCAATTTATGCATCGATTGGTTGAGTCGCCGTCAGAATGGAGAGAACTCGGAAGTTCGGCAATCGAGTATGTCCGGAATTATCACGATCTAGCAACCGTCGTGGAGAGATTCCGCAACGAGGCAGTACTCGCGGCGGTTGTGCGCTAGCTGTCTCGCTTCGACACGTTCGAAGCCCCAGGATTTGACCCGTGCAATGTGCTGCGGGATCTCTTTAGCATGTTCCCATGTCGATAGCTTGATCGTCAGGATCAAACCGCGAAACTTCGACGTCGGATAAGTAACGATCGCTTCGACGGTGTCGAGAGTGTAGTTCGGTGCTACGTTCGCATCGCAAATCAAATAGCGAAATGTCTTGAACAGTCGGCGTTTCACTTGCTGGGACTTCGAACGCCAATGTTCGAAACGTGGATTGCTCGCAATGGCCTCGTCCATGTCGGCCGGATCAATTCCCACAACCTGAGCGCCCAGATCGAGGAGTCGTTGGCAAGCCCCGCCAGGTGACGAACCGATTTCAACGACGCGATCACCTGCGTGGAAAGGTAAACGACTCCACGGAATAGCTTCGGCAATTTTCAGGTAGGCTCGGCTGATCATATTATCGGGTATTGCGACGGCGTAGACTCCTCCCGGCCAGCCGTCGACTTCGGTCTGGACGGGTTTGGCTGCAACCCACCATCGGTTGGGTTCCAAGAGGATGACTTCGAGAAGTTTTTTCCCCACACTTGTGATCGTGTTGACGCTTAGGCTTCGCGGATCGTTGCGTTCTGAAAGCGACTTTCGGAACTGGTCAGCGATCGAGTCGGCCAGTAGTGAGCGTCCAGGCTCGAAACCGTTCCAGCCGGGCTGCGCGACGTCTCGTTGCCAAATGTGCAAGCATTCCCAATCGGCTGCGAGGTATTTTTCTAGAATCTGCTCGATGAGTTCGGTGGAGTTCTCGCCATCGAACTTGCCCAACGCATGCCCGCATGCCCGGATCAGCGGTGACTGCGGAAGAGGCCGCGACCAGGCGGGCGTGTCCAAATCGGATTTGAGAGTGACGAAACCTTTCTGTGAAAAGGCCAATCGATATGGCCCGTCGGGTTCACAGAGCTGGGCTTTGATGGTTGCTTCCGCACCGTGCTGGCATGAAAAGTAAATATAAGGGCTGTGGAGCGATGGAGTCATTGAGTGGACGAGAGGCTGGCGAACGTATTTGTAGGTTTCTTTTAGCTGATAGTGAGAATAGTCGAAAAGACATTAATAAAAACAGTTTGGCAGTGGACGATTCCGCATGGTTTAGCCTATAAATAGGCCCTAGAAAAGAGGGGCGGAGCAGGATTCCCTAGCTTTCCTGTTCGATATTTCACGTAGAAGATGCTTGAAGGAATCACTTAACCGAACTTTATGGCCAAAAAAGAAGAAGCAT
>JAYVBW010000894.1:0-3703 GCA_043750255.1 Pirellula sp. | reverse complement strand
AATTGGGCAATCCACTTGCCAGCTTGGCGATAGTGCTCGGATTCTAAAGTCAACCCGCCGACGGGATCATTGCGATGCGCGTCGAAGCCTGCGCTGAGCAGAATCAATTCCGGCTTCATCTGGTTGGCTATTTTTTCAGTTGAATCGAAAAGTCGGTTCAAGAATTCATCGGGGGCAATATCGGCGGCAACTGGAATATTTACTTTTGTTCCAAGTCCCTTTCCGCTTCCCGTTTCGTCAACATTGCCTGTTCCAGGATAAAACGGCGAGCGATGAATTGAAACGAATCCCACCGATGGGTCCTCCCAGAACGTCGCTTGGGTTCCATTTCCATGGTGCACGTCCCAGTCGATAATTAATACACGATTGAGGCCGAGCGAACGTGCTTGGAAAGCACCAATCGCAATATTATTGAGCAAGCAGAAGCCCATGGCGGACTTGGGCAATGCGTGGTGCCCGGGTGGTCGAATCGCACAAAACGCGGTTTTATCCTCCGCCGCCACGACTCGCGCAACGGCATCGCAAACAGCTCCGGCAGCGAGCGTGGCCGCTGTCCATGATCCTTTTGAAACGACGGTGTCAACCTCGACGCGGCCAACGTCGTTTTGACACCAATCCTCAAGTTCCTTAAGGTATTTTTGAGAATGGTTCCGCTGGCACTGTGCGTGACTGGCTGGATTCCAAGCGGGTAGTGTGCATCGATCTACCCAGCCTGAATCCGTCAGCATTTGATTGACGTGAGTGATCCTAGCGCCCGCAGCTCAGTTACCAATTTTACTTGCTTTCGCGTCGAATTCGCATGCCGTAGAACGACTGCCAAATGAAGACAAATGCAATGCTGCAAAATCCAATTGCAAGCCACATCCCAAGGTTAGGTCCCTTCATTTCCTTGAGTTTGACTGCAAGTTCGACTGCTAGTAACCCAAAGAGTGTCGTAAATTTAATCACTGGATTCAAGGCCACGCTTGAAGTGTCCTTGAACGGATCGCCAACTGTATCTCCGACGACGCATGCGTCATGAAGTGGCGTCCCCTTTTGTTTAAGTTCGACCTCGACGATCTTTTTTGCATTGTCCCAAGCACCGCCGGCGTTAGCCATAAAGATGGCTTGATAGAGGCCAAAGATGGCGATAGAAAAAAGATAGCCAACGAAAAAGAACGGTTCAATAAAGGCGAGACCGAGCGTGATAAAGAACACGGCCATGAAGATATTGAACATTCCCAATTGAGCAAACCGAGTGCAAATGGCTACAACCCGTTTGCTATCCTCGACGGAGGCTTTGACGACACCATCCAGTTTGATGTTGGCTTTGATGAATTCGACCGCGCGATAGGCACCGGAGGTAACGGCCTGAATAGACGCACCGGTGAACCAATAGATGATTGAACCGCCAGAAATTAAGCCTAATACAAACGGCGCATGTAGCAGAGACAGTTTCTCTAGGTCTGTCGTTAGGCCGTTCGTTAGCGACATGATGATGGAAAAGATCATCGTGGTCGCTCCAACAACCGCCGTTCCGATTAACACTGGCTTGGCAGTCGCCTTGAATGTGTTGCCTGCCCCGTCGTTTTCTTCGAGTAAGTGTTTGGCTTCCTCAAAGTTGGCGTCTATTTGATATTCCGACTTAAGCTGTGCGTGGATGTTCGGAACCTGTTCGATGAGCGATAGTTCGAATACGCTTTGGGCATTGTCGGTCACTGGACCATAGGAATCCACCGCGATCGTGACCGGGCCCATACCAAGGAATCCGAACGCAACCAAACCGAATGCAAAGACCGCTTCGGCTGCCATCAACTGCCCGAGGCCTTGCGTTGAAATCCCATAGGAGATTGCCATCAAGCCGACGATTCCTGCGCCAAGCCATAGGCAAGAAAAATTGCCAGCAACTAGCCCCGAAAGGATGTTGAGCGACGCGCCCCCTTCACGGCTGGATGTCACGATTTCCTGTACGTGCTTCGACGATGTTGAGGTAAATACTTTTACGAGTTCCGGGATCAACGCGCCAGCGAATGTTCCACAGGAGATAATCGTTGAAAGTTGCCACCAAAGCTGGGTATTGCCCGAAAGTTCTGGAATCATGACGTACGATACGGCATAGGTGATGACGATAGAGATAATGCTGGTAATCCACACAAGGCGTGTGAGCGGCATCTCGAAATCCATCTTTTTCGCGGTTTCGTATTTCGATTTGGTCCATTGCTCATTGATGTAGTACGAAACGAACGAGGCGACGATCATCATAACCCGCATTACGAATAGCCAGACAAGCAATTGCACTTGTATTGTTTCGTAAGCTGGACCGGCTGATTTTGGATTCACAGCAAGCAAGATAAACGTGATCAAGGCAACGCCCGTGACACCGTAGGTTTCAAATCCGTCGGCGCTTGGTCCGACCGAGTCGCCAGCATTATCTCCGGTGCAGTCAGCGATCACACCTGGATTCCGAGCATCGTCTTCTTTGATTTTGAATTCGATCTTCATCAAGTCGGAGCCGATGTCGGCGATCTTCGTAAAGATACCGCCCGCAATTCTTAAAGCGGCTGCACCCAGGCTTTCGCCAATCGCAAAACCGATGAAACAAGCCCCAGCGTACTGCCGCGGTACGAAGAGCAAAATGCAGAGCATGATCAACAGCTCCACGCTGATCAACATCATGCCGATACTCATACCCGCTTTGATCGGAATCGCGTAGACCGGGTAAGGTAGCCCTTTTAGACTTGCAAACGCCGTTCGCGAGTTCGCAAAGGTGTTGACTCGGATGCCGAACCATGCGACTCCATAACTGCCAAGGATTCCGACGATACTAAAGCAGACAATAATTACAACGACACCGGCGGATAGTTCTGAAAGCCATCCAAAGTACATCACGATTACGATCGCGATGAACGCCCAAAGCACCGCCATGAATTTACCTTGGTTGATGAGATACGTTTTGCAGGTCTCATAAATAAGTTCAGACACCTCTAGCATAGATGCATGTACAGGCATGTTTTGCAATTCGCGATAAATCCGCATTCCAAAGCACAAACCTGCACCGCATACCAGAAGTCCGGCATAGAGAAGATAGGTGCCAGGAACGCCAAAAAATGTGGTTCCTCCGATGTCCGGCAGTACCAAATTTGCCTCCCCGCCCGCGCGACGCACCGATTCTTCCGGTGCTTGACCTATCGCAACTGCTGAGTGCAAAATACCTCCCAGCAAGGCAATCCCCAGGGTGGCTACTATCTTCGCAATGGTGCCGCGTTTATTCATTCGGTGCTTTCCTAAAAACGAGGGGCTCAAAACTATTTAGGGTGATAAACCTAACGACTTTCTGTTCAACGTTCAACACGACCTATAGGTGTTTTGGGTGTTTTTTGCGCTTTTATTATGCTTTTAAAGCAAAAGCGTTGGCCTTACATAGTAGGTGACACTTGACGGCAATCCGAGTTTCTCAAGCCATCAACGGCGATTCGTGCCAGATTGCACTAGATTTTCCCATTGGATTTTCCCGTCATCGCAGTATTAGATTCGTTGGGTTAGAATAGATGATTGACGATCTATCCGTCCGACACAATCCTTAATGAGTTGTGACCACGCCTTTTAAAAGAGCGATCCAATGAATTCTGATTTCCGATGGAACCATCCAGTTGTCGCGCGGCGAACTGCGATCCAAGTTGGTTCCATCGGAATTCTCGGACTCGGAATGAATCACCTGGCGGGT
>JAYVBW010000893.1:0-3670 GCA_043750255.1 Pirellula sp. | reverse complement strand
GGTTGCGATGCCCAAGCGAGGTTTTGTCGCTCAAATGGGCACACGTTGACTTTGAAAAAAACCTGCTCAATATCCCTGAGCCGAAGGTGGAGCATCATGAGGGAAGGGGAATCAGGGTTTGCCCACTTTTCCCGGAACTGCGGGAAGTGCTTGAGGCGACAAAGGCACTGGCGACTGGCGACAATGACTACGTTGTCGATAAACCTATTTATCGTGCCGCTGCCAATACGGGGGAAGGTTGGAAAAATGCGAATCTGAGAACCCAGTTTCTCAAAATCATCGGACAAGCCAAGGTTTCGAGCTGGCCACGGCTCTTTCCTAGCATGAGGGCTTCGAGGCAAACGGAACTTGAACGAGAGTTTCCGCTACACGTGGTTTGTGCCTGGCTTGGTAACTCGCCCAAGATCGCACAGCGGTCGTATCTGTTGGTCACATCGGAAGACTTCCAAAAAGCCATTTCGACACCTCAAAAAAGCGGCACGAAAAGCGGCACGATTAAGGTCAAAAGCGGCACGATTTCCGGCACCGCAAGCGTGCGCACTGAATCGCAAGAAATCGCAAATCACCAAGGAAAACAAAGGCGAAACGCAGTTTTCCCTGATGAATCACAAAGATGTTCAACGGATGGGGAGGGATTCGAACCCACGGTACAGTCACCCGTACTCCGGTTTTCAAGACCGGTGCATTAAACCGCTCTGCCACCCATCCAGCTTGAGCTCGAAATTCTAACGCCAAGGCCAAGTATACGCGAGCCCGAATAGCATGCACCCTTTTTTCGGTTTTTCCAACACCCAATAACCCCGAAATCTCGCTTTCAGCTATTGGTATCGAGGAATGCTGGACCTTCCTGAGTGAACCTTCTCCACCCGATTTCCGTGATTCAACGCGATTCGATGATTAAAATCCACTCCGCTTCTATAATTATAAAGTAGCGATTCGAAACAGCCCTAATCGCGACGTAGCATAGTTACACAATGCATTGCCGAAATCTCTTAGCTAAAGTCATAATGATAGCGTCATTCGTATTGATGCAGTCGACAGTCCGAAGCGAAACACTTCGACGCGTTGAGTCGCTCGAACAGCTCCCGAACGCTGGATATTTCCAACCTAAGTTACCAACTTCAGCATGAACCAAACACCGCCACCATTGGGTCTGGGACCTGTTTCTATAAACAATCCGGTTTTCAATTGCATTGTCCATGTGCTTCGCGATTCCAGTGGAAACGTAAGTGCCCGAGTCGCTAACCTCCCGAATATTGTTTGTACCGCTTCGACGGAGCGCGTAGTACTTACGAAAATCGTGAGCGAGTTCAAGCAAGTCGTGAAGGAGCTTTCGGAGAAAGGATCCGTGATCCCCTGGATCGATCCGCCAAGTTCTAAAGGACCCAACGAACAAACTCGATTTATTCCGGTGCACCTCTAACCATTTAATCGCTTACAAAAGTACCTGTTTAAGCTAAGGATGATTTACTAAAGCCCTTCGACCGAATTGCCGAAACCAGGAAAGCCTCGACAGGACTGCGTTCTCAACTTGATCGGACAATTCCACATGTGGGTTGCAGTCGTCTGCTGCGTTGGTCTCAATATCTTTTGCGATTGTTTTCGAACGACGAAATTCCCCTAGGAAATCGGAAACAATCGACCGGAGCGAGTCTGCAACGCCGCGCAAATCGCGTTTCATAGAGTCCAAACCGTTACTGACACCAGTCGTCTTTGATAGGGAGGGTGCGATTGTCGAGACGGTAGTCACGATGAGACGAGCTCCCAAAATTTGCCCAATATCACCACGCGCGTAATCGGTCACTTGAAGTATCCAACGGCCCTTCGCACTTTTGCCGTTGAACGCATTGAGACTATTTTCAGGCCTAACTATTCCGCGAAGGGTAGAGAGTGAGCCCAACCCAGTACTCGCGTCGTCGGATAGAGTTACCTGAATGTTAGCCGTTGATCCGCCTCGTCGATTGATCAAAGTGCGGGACGTGCCATCGGGCGCAATCAAGCGGATGCCGAGGTCGCTTACGTAAGTGTGTTGAATATTTAGAAAGACATCTAGATCGGCGATTTTGATATTGTCTGGTACATCGATTGCAAATTGATGGACAGTGGCATGCGTTGTGGCATCTCGGAGTGGATAGGTACCTTGAAGACTATAGGTAACTCTGGATTGCTGCGTTTGGGGCTGCGGGTTCGTAGATGGCGTTACGGGTAAAGTTGACTGCCTCAGTGCTGCTGCGGCTTTTCCTAGATTCAGGCGTCCGTATTTGGATTGTATCCCTCGTAAAACGTTGTCTGTGTTGGCGAAAATGGCATCGGTGATTTGCGCTGCTGTTCTTGTTGGATTTTGCCCCCAAAGAAGTGCGATCGCGCCCGCTACATGGGGTGTCGCCATGGATGTTCCACTCAATGTGCCATAGGCATTTCCAGGAAGTGTACTGAGAATAGATTGACCAGGCGCGACGATTTGAACGTTGGTTCCGAAGTTAGAAAAACTAGCGAGTGTGTCGCTGCGTGTCGACGCTCCAACGGAAATGACGCCAGGGTAGTTCGCTGGGTAGGAGGGTGTTGTGGCGTTATTTGAGCTCTCGTTGCCCGCTGCTGCTACAAAGATCCCCCCAGCTTGTTGATATTGAGTAATGGCAGATTGTAGCGCTGATGAAAATCCACCTCCGCCCCAGCTTGCGTTGATCACTTTCGCTCCGTTGACGCGAGCGTAGTTGATTGCCTCAATGGCATTGCTTAAAGCGCCAGATCCGCTCTTGTCTAGAAACTTCAAAGGCATGATCAACGCGGACCAAGCTATTCCGGTTACTCCAACGCCATTGTTTCCGACTGCACCGATGGTTCCTGCAACGTGAGTTCCGTGCCCGTTATCGTCCATTGGATCGTTGTCGTTATTCGCGAAGTCCCATCCTCGAGTATCGTCAACGTATCCGTTGCGATCATCGTCAATTCCATTGCCAGCAATCTCACCGGAATTTGACCAAATATTGGCAGCGAGGTCCTGGTGTCGATAATCGACACCCGTATCAATCACGGCCGTGACAACATTGGTCGAAGTCCCGTAGTCCCAAGCTTGATCGGCGTTAATGTCAGCCGTGACTATGCCTCCTTGACTGCCGCTATTGGATAAACCCCATAACGAACCAAACGAAGAATCATTGGGTGTCGCCTGGGCAGTGATCGCAAAGTCGGGAGTCGCCTGAAGGACATCGGATCTGCTCTGAAATGCCGTTAACGCTTGAGTTAAATTTGTGTTTGCTCCCACATCCACATGAAACCAACCATCGTCGGTTAGCTGACGTTTTATTGTGGATCCCGCGTAGTTTTGTCCGACCAATGCTGAAGGGTTGGGTGAGCGAAACTGAACCAGTAGATCGTTCGAATCATAAAGCTGATTGGTAATTTGAAGTGAATCAACCGCCATGAGTTGGCGTGTTTCGAGCGACTCGACGAACAGGAAGCGACTTGTTCGATTCCTTAAAGACTTTCGGCGAGTTTCCACCGACGTAACGCGAGCAAAAAGAGTTGGCATCGCACTTGCCCTAGAGGGTTAGAAAAAATTTGGCAACATGGACGCTATGATGCTGACCACAGAACGAGAGTTCCAAGATTTTTATCGTTGATAATCAGATGGGCAAGTAGCGTTTCGTGAAGATTCCTTTTGCTAGCC
>JAYVBW010000892.1:0-1631 GCA_043750255.1 Pirellula sp. | reverse complement strand
GGTTGCGATTCGCACAGGAACTGGGCAACGATCCCCAGTCCGGTCACGCCAAAGGCCAGCAGAATATTCGCAAAAATGACAACAACGGAGCCGGGTCGTTCATCGAGCATTGGAAGGATTTTTAATCGATTGACGGTACCTCGGATACGATCACTGGCTCTCCAGAAATAGCTGCTCGCAAGGCAGAACGCGGCAAAAACCAAAGTCGAAATCCATTGCAATACCTGCGGTTCGGGCTGCACCCATTGAAAGAAGAGCACAACACCACAAAGTCCGGAAAGATACACGAATAGGTCGGATTGACGCGATGTTCGCAGCCAATAGCAAGCGACACTTCCAAGCGTACAAACACCTACCGCGAGCGAAAAATAGCTGATTGAAAACGGATCCATCTTTTGAGTCAAACTGAGCAGATACCAAGCGCCGCTCATGAAAGCCAATAGGAAAACAGCAACTCCATGCAGGTATCGCATTTGTGCAGCGAACCCAACGAGCGAACACAACAAACTTATCATCGCAGCCACGCTGACTTGCATTAAGAATGTGTTTGTCACATGGTCAAAAAAGTTCACGCCACCCCAGCTTGAAAACGTGTGAACGAGCCCAACTACGTGCGCGGTAAAGATAGCACCCACTCCGAAAGCAAACTTCCCGGTTCGCCATGCGGCAAAGAGCGACAGGGAAGTAACTGTCAAAATCAAGGCTACTGCAACGTGCTCCGTTTTCCCAATTGGGAGAATCCGAAGCGCGAGCAAGAAGCACTGCACCAAAGGCAATGCAAGTGCGATGCGTTCTCCAGCAGTGACCGACCTCCTTGCGATTCGCCATGCCATGAACGCTCCATTGGATAACAGCACGACACACGGAGCGACGATCGACGATGTAGGGTTGCTCGAAACCGCCGCTGCGAACCCTGCGACCAAAAACGCCACAACGACCAGCCACCAATGCAACGCGGCTTCTCTGTTTGCGTAAAACTGCGCCGCGAATGCAACGCTTGCCGCAAGAACGGCAACCCATGAAAAGACGTCCAAGCGATTCAGAAATTGTCCGCTTAAGAGCAGAAGCAGGGCCGTTAGACAAACGCTTGTCGCTAAAAATCCAGTGGCAATTTGCCTTAAACACCGTTGCCAAAATGCTCGATCGGACTCGAGCAGTGGCTCTAGGCCCGTTAGCCTAAACCAACCGAACGAATGGGATCTGGCATACCAAGTCCAAACAAGTGTAAAGGTCCCACTGATGATCGCTAAAATTGCAAACAGGCCAACCCAGGCTGCTGGCTTGAGCCCTTCCGACTTGAGAGCCAGCATAAATCCCGACATGCCAGTTAAGAGTAATACGAGACATGCCGCAAAGGCTATCCCCGGATTTTTCCGAACAACCGAGATTGCAACCAGACCGACCGAGAAGATGAGGATTGGGAGTGTGTACGATGTTGCCAAACCCATCCGCACAAATATGCTATTTCCATTTGGGCCAGTCAGCGGATGCTGGACCAGAGTCAACACGATTTGCAAACCGAACCATGCGAGGAATGGCGCCATCAATAAAACCGCGCAAGCGATTCCGTATTGGGAACCAATCGATTGGCTTCCAGCATGGCTCGACAACAATAAGACGACGAAACCAGC
>JAYVBW010000891.1:0-2861 GCA_043750255.1 Pirellula sp. | reverse complement strand
CACGTTGGAGTCGTTTCAATCGTAGCAATCCAATCCCAACGCGAATCCGATCCGACAATTTTAATTGTGGCCAGCGAAACAAGAGTCCGGTCAGGTGAAGCGGTACCGGTAACGGCCAGGCCGCTACGCGAATTCGTTTACCATTAAAAGAAACGAAATGGAGGGCATTTTGCTCCGTCCAAAAGGGGGACTGGTCCGTATCCTCAATCCACTGTTTTAAGGTCGTACAGCAGTTCATTCCAACGTGCTGACAGTAGTCGATCGATTGACCTGATTCCGCGTCAACGTACGAACCGACTCGACCGCCGATGCGGTGTTTCGACTCAATCAATGTCACGCGACATCCGTGGCGAGCTAGGTGCAGGGCGGCATTAATACCGGCCAGTCCTGCTCCAATGACTGCAACGCGAGGACCATCCGTTGGCCAAGCCTGTCTCGCACCACTGGATTTGCTCCTGTGAATTCGATTCTTGGCGGACAACAGTCGTCGGAACGCGGGGGTAAATAAATGTTGGACGACGATCTGACATTTTTCCAGCTCAGTCAACTGAACTCGTGATTGCCAAATCGACTCAGGAGACTTTTCGATCATCGATAATAATTGACGGTACGAATTCCACATCAGTGAAAACATGCGTTGGCCGTCGAGAGATATGGAATCCGCAACTTGCCAACCGCTATCGTACATCGCTTTTGTTCGCTCGATTTGCAACCGAATCAATCCTCGCCAATCTCCGAGTTCATTGAGTGCTTTGATCTTTGGGTTGGCATGCAATCCAACCCAACTTTTTGAATCGATTCCGAACCGCGCCAACTCATCCTCAGGCAAATAGATTCGATTGCGTTGACTATCCTCTGCTATATCCCGCAGAATATTTGTCATCTGAAAGGCAACACCGCAGTCCAATGCAGCTTGGGTTATCAGCGGTGAGGCTGTCTCTCCAATCGTCTTTGCCCAAATGGACAGGCAGGCGATACCGACACTCGATGCGACTCGATGGCAGTAAACGGTCGTTGCATCCCAGTTTTTCATACGAATCGCGGGATCGTTTTTGGGCGTGTCAGTATCAACACCGCGTACAATGTCGTGCAGCGTTATTATCGGTATCGAGAATTTGGAAACTGAATCTGCCAACGCCATACGAATCGGCTCAAGACAAGTTGGTGCTGTAAAACTTGCCGCTGAAGCAAAGGATAGAGAATCAAGCCAATCGTGCCAAGCTTCCGCTGACCAGCCGCTTGCAGTCGCATCGCGGAGAGATCCATCGTCGGTTGCATCGTCCGCGAGTCTTGCAAAAGCATACAGCGCCGTCATCGCATGGCGTCGATCTTGTCCTAGGAGAGCAAAGGATCGAAAAAAACTGGATTTGCTATTTCTCGCGATGACTTCACAGCGAGCATAGGAATCGGAAAGAGAGCGTTTCATGCCTATGGGTATCCCTGCGGGCGAGTGCGATCGGCAACATGGATTGAGCGTGGGGAGATTATAGCGCGAAGTAGCAAGACTAGTTTCTGTTTTTTAGAGACTTCGATGGGACGTTCCCAGACATTAAAATTGGACCGTTCAATATTGTTTAAAATTGTCAAACCGCCGCGAGCGAATAACTGGATGTCACGAGCCAACCAGCGAGGAGTCCGTTGAACCAATGGTAGCCCTCTCAGTAAATGACTTCGAGCCGAATCGACCCAATCCTTTAAAGCGAACTGAAGATTGTCTGTCACTCGGGCCGCCAAGATTTCTGATTCTGAGATTTGAAATCGATCCCAAATTTCCTGCGGCAAATAGATTCGACCTCGTAATGCGTCTTGTCGGATATCTTGACAGAAATTTGCGAGTTGCAATCCAGTGCAAATTTGATCACTGAGTTGCATCGCATACGGCTCCTCGACTTGCGCTAGTTGCAGAAGCATGCGACCGACGGGATTTGCGCTTCCTGAGCAGTATTGGATAATTTCTTGCTGTGAACTGTACCGGATAACGCTTTGATCTTGAACGAACGCGTCCAGCAGATGCTCGAAATGCTCAAGCGACAGTCGGTGCACTCGGATTGTTTCCTTAAGGGCGATGAAAACCGGGTGCTTTGCAATACCGGAAAAGCAAGCCCGCAACTCCATTCGCCACCAGTCTAAAAGTCGGAGCGAATCGGCTGCATCCCCGATTTCGTCAGCCAAATCATCCGACCATCTGCAATAGGCGTAAAGGTTGATAAAATCTTGGCGGATCGACGCTGGCACGAGAAAACTTGCAATGGAAAAATTTTCGTAGTGTCGTTCCGCGAGGGTTTTACAGTACTTCTTAGCTTGGCAAACATCCATTTGCGGAGCGGACGAGCTCGGTCCGAATAGCTTCAAGTCCTCAATAACGATGTTTTTACCCGCTCGCGTGGAATGGTGGGGGTTGGAAATGGCTTCGCTTGGGGATGACATGCCGCTATGATAACGTGAAATTCATCGAACTTTCTCTGACCTTAATGTCCCATGAAAATAATTCTTGCAGCCCCTCGAGGCTTTTGTGCTGGGGTCAACATGGCCGTTCAAAGCCTAGACTTAGCGCTCAAGCACTTTGGTGCCCCTATTTACGTCTACCATGAGATTGTGCACAACCAGCACGTAGTACAAACGTTTGAAGGCAAAGGTGCGGTTTTCGTTAACTTCCTCGAAGAAATTCCGAGCGATTCGACCGTCCTTTTTTCCGCACATGGAGTTTCGCCGGAAATTCGGCGCATAGCAAAGGATCGTCGACTCAACGCCATTGATGCGACTTGTCCTCTCGTAACGAAAGTCCACTTAGAGGCAATCAAATTTGCGAAAGAACACTACACCATCGTCTTGATTGGGCACGAGGGGCATGATGAAGTGAT
>JAYVBW010000890.1:0-1716 GCA_043750255.1 Pirellula sp. | reverse complement strand
ATCGACTTCATTCGAACCATTATCGATTGCGCCGCCGAATTGGACGCTCCAGCCATCATTGGTTCCATGCAAGGCAGATCGAGTCATGCCGTCAAGCGTGAAACGGCCAATGCTTATCTTCGGGAAGGGCTTGAGATTTTAAGCCGACATGCCAGTCAATATGGGACCATAGTTCTCTTCGAACCTTTAAATCGTTACGAGACTGATCAAGCCAATACGCTTGAGCACGGGCTAAAGTTAATCCATGGCTTACCGAACGTTCGACTCCTCGCCGATTTGTTCCATATGAATATCGAAGAGGCGAACATTGCGAACTCGATTCGTCGGGCCGGACATGCGATCGGCCATGTGCATTTCGCGGATTCCAATCGCATGGCTGTTGGCCTGGGACATCTCGATATCCCACCCGTCATCGCCGCACTACACGAGATTGGATATACGGGCTACTTGAGCGCAGAAGTTTTTTCAAAACCAGATGCGGCGAAAGCAGCACAGCAAACCATGGATTCCTTCCGCACCGCCTTGAACCTTTAAAAGCGGACTCAAAGCACGCTAGTGCGTCTCCTAGGTTAAAAACTAGGGTGGGCGTGGGACTCTGCATTGCGGATTCTTTAGCTAACAAGGAGGATTCAAGGCCCAAAGGGGGCGAATTCCACTAACCGCATCTAGCCAGAATCTGATACAAATAGTGGAATGCAAAGCGTTCTCCGCTCCAAACCCAAATCAGCGTACTCGATTCCCCAGTCGATCGGCCAAAAATTGGTCGACCTTCGTGGCCTCATTTCACGATTCGTTGTCAGCCAGTCCTTGATCATTCTTGCGATTTGGGTCGTGACAGCGTTTTGGACATTCGGGCTTCTAGACTATCTGCCAGCGAAACTAGGCTCGGCGGAATCTCCGCAAGCCGTCCGTGTCGTGATGCTCTTCCTTTTGATCACCGTTTCACTCTATTTGCTATTCCGATTCCTTTGGCAACGCTGGAGAGTTCGATGGAGCGACTCATCGCTCGCGCTGCTCATCGAGAATAAGCACCCAGAGTTCCAAAGCTCGCTTGTCACGACGGTTCAGGCGGCGCGTCCAACAGCGATGGTTAATACATCGATCGAGGAGCATCCGTTGCGTTCCGGTTTGCTTGAACTTGCTCGCGACAGAGCTTCCGTACTGATCGAATCTGTCGACGTCAACCGTTTGGTTCGATTCCGTCCGCTGCAAATGCAATTGGTTGTCCTCGGGGTATTGCTAGGATCCAGTTGCATCGTCGCGCTGGTCCAGCCTGCATGGACGTTTCATTGGGCGAAGCGTTTCTTCGCGTTGTCCGATGTCCCGTGGCCACGATCGACAGAACTAGGCGTTGACGGAATAGAGATGGATGTACCGACCTTTACCGGTCGCAATACGAGGCAGCGTTACTTGGTCCCATTTTTCGACGGCATTGCATCCGTTCCCAAAGGCCAAGCCTGCCAGCTTAAAACTTGGGCGAAACTGACAGGGAAAATTGTTCCTGAGGTTTGCACAGTTTATTATCGCGATAGTGCCGGTAATCGCGGCCGAGCGAATATGCGTAGAGTGACTGCTGACAAACAGCAACAATCGTTTGTATTAGACGGTCCGCCTTTGGAATCGGTAAACGATTCTCTATGGCTAAGCGTTACGGGTGGAGATGCTCGGATCTCGAATCTTCAACTGACCAGCGTGGACGCCCCGCTGGTGACTCAA
>JAYVBW010000889.1:0-2717 GCA_043750255.1 Pirellula sp. | reverse complement strand
AGGCTTATGCAACCAAGTTTGCTATCGATGGGTCCGCTATTGGAAGAACCGTGGATACAGAGTTCTTGTCCCAAATCGATCCAGTAACCCCCAAATGGATTGCGAGGATCCGTTGCTTGGATCTGTACGCCATTGCCGTAGTAGTTTCTGTTTTTTTGTTTGTCGATCACTTGAAATACACCCGCTTGCGGTGAAGGCTCAGCGCCAAATGCGACAGGATACCGGCCTGCGTACAAATCCCCCAAGAAGATCGTAAGTTCGTTTTTGGCAAGGTCGACTTCGGCGCGGAATGGTCCCGGAACAACCTTGAGTTTCTCTCCGCTTCGGAGTTGTGACGTTGTGTCGATAGCGTTGATGCGAGCCAAAATCTCAGAGGGCAGATTGTACCGTTTGGCGACTTGTTCGAGCGTTTCACCAGGAGCGACGATATAAGCCATGTCGAGAATGTGGCGTCGAGAAAAGACGACCTCGCGGGACAATGCGTCCAGGAGATCCAACAGATCCTGACGTTGTTCGGTAGTGATTTCCGAAGCATTGTAGAACACCGAAAGCGTGGCCAACGCGTCTTTCAAATTGCCCCTATCGATCTGCTCCATCGCCAAGTCTTTTGCGTTCTCATACGACTTGCTCGCTGACGATTTGATCGAAGATGAAGACAAATTACCTGAACTCAAAGGAGACGTTGCCGCCAGTTCGTTCGAAAGGTCGAGAGCTGGGAGCGGCTTGGTTGAGGGTAGGGGTACAGGCAACGTCGTCGGGAACTCAGAAGTTAGTTTGGAATCCGGAACGTTGAGTCCGAAGCTTGGGGTGTTCGTCGAAATTGGAATCGACGATTCGCCTAAGCTAGGCGGAAATTTGTCGTCGCTATTCGCAGGAAAGGTTGAAGTCGAAGTCAACGGTTGCAAATTTGCTATTGGTGGAAGGGCAGGGAATTCGGCGCTGCCTGGTGCAGGATTTGCTGTCGAAGGGATCAACAAGGGTGCTGGCTGCAATGCGGAATTGATTGGACTCGAAAACGAAATCGGCGGCACAGTCGGCTCGGAGTTATTCGAATTGGATGCGAACCCTTTCGACGGCGAGCTATTAAACATGTCGAAGCTGTTGGATTTATTTCCGGAAGTGCTAGCAGTGATCGGGGACGGGCCAGAAACGTCCGGCATGGTTTGATCGAAACTAATCAAATCCCTCAATGCCGGCTTGAGCTGCGAATCGGTCCCGTTCATGGCCACATAGCCCCCGTAAAGAACGAACAGTAATAACACAACGACGATGGCAGTTTTGATAGTTTGCACTGCGGTCCTCCCTGACCGAATGTCCAATCTTAGATACAGTTTTAGTAGACTTGAAGTGATCGATTTGGTTTGGATTGATTTTTGGCGTACGAACCCAACAAAATCCTTGATTCTTCATGTCCACGCGGGATGCTAGGATTTGTTATATGGGCAAGTCAATCTCAATTACGCCATCGGAATCCTGGATTTTGTAGGTTTTCAGCATCGGTTTGCAAGTTAGGGCATGATTTCCGGTCGCCAACTCGTATTGCCACCCATGCCAAGGACAAATAACGGTGCCATCAACGACTCGCCCCCGAGCTAATGGCCCACCTTGATGCATGCAGATCCCGTCGATTGCGTAAAGTTCGTTGGCGTGGCGATAAACGGCGATTACATCCCCTCGAAAAACGACCTCTACGGATTGGCCTTCGGTGAG
This sequence comes from Pirellula sp., assembly GCA_043750255.1. GTDB lineage: Bacteria > Planctomycetota > Planctomycetia > Pirellulales > Pirellulaceae > JBKCUI01. The sequence continues at coordinate 1,007 of JAYVBW010000889.1, read as the reverse complement.
ATCATGTGACGCGCAGACTCTTTGCCATACCATTCTATTGCCCAACCTGTTTATTCTGTTACTTCGATGAATGTCCAATCTACTAATACTTCAAATTGTATTACAATCTTGTCCCTCATTGAATGAACCGCGTAGTTTCGCGAGCCACAGGACCATTTCACGATGCATTTAGCTATTTTAAGTACGGGATACCATTCCTGCGTGCTTTTAACCCTAAGCGGCCTCTTTAGCCTATTCAATCATTCTGCTCACGGAGTTGCGGACGACAAGATGCCAATCAAGATCGGATCAGTTGAGGGAATGAATGAATATGCCCTCGATAATGGACTCAAGGTCCTGCTTTTTGCGGACAAAAGCCAACCCAAGGTAACGGTCAATTGCACTGTTTTCGTCGGTTCACGACACGAAGGCTACGGCGAGACAGGAATGGCCCACCTATTGGAGCACATGCTCTTCAAGGGTACTGAGCTTCATCCGAAGATTCCCGATGCGCTGCGAGACCGCGGCGCATCTTTCAATGGCACCACCTGGCTTGATCGGACCAATTATTACGAAACGCTTACGGCCTCCGATGAAAACTTAGAATTTGCAATTCGTCTTGAAGCCGACCGATTGGTGAATAGCAAAATCTTAAACGAAGACCTTCAAAATGAGTTCACAGTCGTGCGAAGCGAATTTGAAAGGGGTGAGAACAACCCGATTCGAGTTCTCCAGCAACGCATGTTTTCAGCCGCTTATCAATGGCACAATTATGGCAATTCGACGATCGGCAACCGGAGCGACATCGAGCGTGTACCCGTTGATAGCTTGAGAGCGTTCTATCGCAAGTTCTACCGTCCCGACAACGCAATGCTCGTGATTGCTGGCAGCTTTGACGAGAAAAAAGCTCTCGAATTCGTCCGAACGTATTTCGGCGTTCTCGAAAAACCGAAGACTCCCGTCATTCCAACCTACACGGTCGAACCACCTCAAGATGGCGATCGCATTACGACAGTTCGCCGCGTAGG
>JAYVBW010000888.1:0-2171 GCA_043750255.1 Pirellula sp. | reverse complement strand
TCACGCAACAACTGAGTCATGAGATCGCGTTGTCGATTGGACTTTTGCCAAGTACCGCTGGAAGTATGCTGGCGGTAGCAAAGGACCAATTCTTTAGTGTTTCCTAGGCGACCAACTTGACTTAGTCGGAGCCACAAATCGTGGTCTTCTATCCATTGGTACTCGCGTCGATAGCCACCCACTTTTCGAAATGCATCCGCACGCATGATGCTAGCAGGTTGAAAAAGGCCCGTTTCGCGATGGAGCAATCTTTCAACGATTGTTTCGTGATTGGTTGCGAGCGTTTGAAGCCCAAGCGGTTCAGAATCGACGTCTATTTCTAGGATCGAACCACTGACAGCAACATGCTCCGAGTGGTTGTCCATGAATTCCACTTGGTGGGACAATCTGTTTGGCATGGCTATATCATCTGCGTCCATGCGGCAAATGAGATCCGCGCGAGCTATTTGATGGCATCGATTCGCGGCCGATACCACACCGGCGTTCTCTTGATGGATCACATGAATCCTGGGGTCACGGTTAGCAAACCAGTCGAGAATTAACGGACTCTGGTCGGTGCTACCGTCATTGACGCAGATCAATTCCCAGTCTTGAAACGCCTGGTCAACGATGCTGCCAATCGCAGTCACGAGATGTTTCCCGGCATTGTAAACAGGTAACACAACGGAGACGGCTGGTTTATTCATGATTCTCATGATTCTCATGGTCCTTACGCAGCTAACGACATAGCTCGCATGAGCCTTCGAACACTTAGTCGCACTGATTTCTTTTTCGGCAGCAAAGTTGTTGACTTTGTTTTTCCTGTCGGTAGCTCAAGAACTCTTGAGTTCATCGAGTCATAAGCTTTGCAGAGCACAGCAAACAAATTGAGTTCATCCAGTACCCGAGTTCTTGCTTTGCCAATCAAGTCAAGATTCCTCTCATAGGAACTCGATTGCAGATACGATTGGATCGTTGCTATCGAACGTGCGGGATCGTACATGTCGATTCGGGCAAAGCTTCCCTTGGGAAAGACGTCGTCAGCATACGTGCTGCCTGAGTAAAACGGAAAGCTCCATCCCAAGAAACCATCGAGTAGTTTCTCCGACATATAGTACTCGGAATGATCATTTTCCAATGCGATGTGGTACTTGTAGTTCCATATCGCATCTGCTTTATCTGGCATATCGCGTATTCCGCGTCCGAATACGTCTATCTGAGTGCCAAAAGCAGATTTGAGTTTCTCAACAAATCGCAATCGCTGGCGATGGTCGTCTGTAACAACCTTGTTACTCGATATAACACTTAAGAGCTTTGTCTTCGCGGGCGGAGCAAACGAAGCAAGAGCATCGTAGTCCAGAATTTGAGAATGCGCTTGGCACGGGTGCATTCCATAGTGCCACGGTTGGGCTTCGTGTCCGCGTTCGACATTACGGTGCTGCACTGTCGAATGGCTCGTACGAACGAAACCAAACTGACTTGTAAAAACAGAACGGTACCGTCGTATGCTAGGTGGTTCTGCCGTTACCAGCATGGTACGCCGACGATCGATCATAATCGTTTCAGGTCTTAATAAATTGTCGTAAACGATCCATGCGTCAACGGCCTCCCCAGTCGGAGTCAACGAAAATTCATGGCTGCACCAACTCGCTGCCCTTCGCGGAATTTGGCGTAGGATTGGCTCAGTCGGGACGGAATTGGTTATTAGTATCTTTGCCATTTCGCCAGTTTATACGCATCAAAGTAGTTGAATCAAGGTCGCTTACTTATGCGATTGCTATCTAACCTCAGTCAATATCATCGCTACAAGCGTTAGATTCGCTCAACTCCGCAATGTCCACAAGCCGATACAAATAAACAATGGCGATTTCGGAAACGGCGACGTCGTTTCGGTACGTCTAAAAGTAAGAAGCTCAGGGCAAAGCAAATGCAAAGCAATCGAATTATCATTATTCAACGGCGAGCAAAACGAAGACTTCTGGTCTTGGCGATCGCTGCCACCGCTTTTGTTGGTTACAACGCAATCTCGCTATTTGCAGAAGATGGGCGGCCAATCCAACCACCTGTCGAAAAATTGAGCCGTGTTCCCGGGGTGAAGGCCGTCGGAATTCGAATCATGAACCCGAGTGGGAAGTTGCCTACAGCTCGGATCGACACCGCGTTAACCACAGCACCAACGACGGTGAAAACAA
>JAYVBW010000887.1:0-2457 GCA_043750255.1 Pirellula sp. | reverse complement strand
ACCACGTCTTCAACAACGGTAAACGATTTGGGAGTCGTTATAGGTGGATCATTGACTTCGCGAACCGTGACCGTTACTGTTCGAGTCACAGACAGCGGGTCGAGTAACGCGCCCGTCAAACCATTGTCGGTCAGCGTGAACGCAAAAGTATCTACCCCGCTGAAGTGCGACTTCGGCGTGTAAACCACGTTGGTACCGATCAAATTCAAACTGCCACCCTGGGCCGAAACAAAATTCGGTAGCGAAACACGCAACGTTTGCCCAGATTCATTGGCTGGTCCCGGAGTCGCTCCGCTGAAAAGGATGATACTCTGCTCCGAGAGCACCAACGGGGTATCCTCATTGATGGAACTGTTGAAGTTATTGGCTGTTGGAACATCATTCACAGGCCGGATGTTGATTGTCACCGTTGTCAAAGTGAGCGAATCGATCTTCTCGCCTTGAGTGACATCGAGATTGATATAACTCGCATAGACAAACGTATCCGTGCCGAAATAGTCCGGCGTAGGCCGATAACTGAACGTTCCGTCTGAACTGAACACAAACGATCCACCCGCAACTTGCTGCGGAGGTGTCACGAGTCTCGCCAGCAATGGGCTTCCATCCGGACTGATATCATTTGCCAGAACACCATCGTCGACTTTGAAGCTGGGTGTTAGAGTCCCTGTCGGATCGGTCGTTACCAAGCCACCCACCTGATCTTCGCTCATGGTGTAAGTGTCGGCCACGCCGGTCGGTGGAACGCCTGGTACGATTCGAACCAAGTAATCCTCTACTTCGCCATCCAATGCCAAGCCAGTTGGCAGCGTATGACCTGCCGTAGAAGCACGGAATCGTGCAAACGAATCGAGACCCGTGGCGGGGACAGGAGCTGTTGCAGGAACACGGATTTGAAACTGCCGTGTCAAGGTCGTCGACGTAAATTCGGCACCGTTGAGAACGTTTTCGCCCGGATCGGACCAGTCTCCGTCAGCATTGAAGTCGATCCAGCCATCGACGATTCCAGGTGTGGAAAGGGTGACCGTAATGGTGGTGTCCACATTGCGGTTGAAAATCGGCTTGGCCAACGATTGGAATTGGAACGAAACGCCATCGTCGTTCGTATCGCCATCGGCGCGAGGCGTCGGAGTGCCATCCAATTCGGAGCTGATGCCAGCACCCAGTCTCAACGCGGTGGCATTGGAAACGTGCCGAGCACCATCGAAGGCTAACAGCGTCGGATATCGCCCTGGAGTCGTCGTGACCGGATCGGGAGCGTCGCCGAAGTCCAATTGAATGCCAGGCATCAAAATCGTGAACTGTGTCTCGTTGTTGATACGATTGCTCTTCAAGAAGTTGCCAGCATTGTCTGCGATACCTCGCAAATAGTAGCTGATGACATCCGGACTAATACTCACGGCATTCTCAACATACAGTGTCGAGCCGCCTCGTACTTTAGCCTGTAGAGTCGAACGACCGGCAGTGAACGCATCGCTGATCGCTCGAACGATGGAATCTCGCATTTGAAGCGATGTGAAAGTCTGATCCTGCACAAAGCTAATCGGTACTGCACCCCCCGGAACTCCGGTCAATAACAATGAGGGGGCATTGTCGATATTGGTAGTGAACTTGGCATTGTCAAGCAACCTTAATCCATTTGCTTGAATAACCGTTGTTAGGCCCAACGCCGAAGACTCGATAGCTGCCTTCATGGCTGCAAATACATCGGTGCGAGAGCTTTGATTGTTGTAGCGGATTGGCGTACGAGCCGGATTACGACCATTTCCAATACTCAGATTCTCAAATTCAAATGTCACCGAAAGTGTGCCATTGTTGATGATAAAGAAATCGCCATCCGCGACGCTACCGCGAGTCAACGTCACTGCAGAGGTCAATACATTTACGGCAGAATTCGGCAGCAAACCTAAGTCGATTCGACCGCCACCTGCATCGCGAGGGATGATTCCTAACCCCGCATTGGCAATCAACGGCAGTAGGGCTGCTACCAAGTCGCTCGCTGTGCTCGCTGCGGTATACCGAACGGCCACATTGGCAGGCGTGCTTGGCCCACTAAAATTGCCGTCAAACTCAAACGTTACGGTTCGGTTGTTATTGGTGATCGTAAACCGAGTATCATCAACGACGTCGACTCCACCCCGTGGTGGCATCTGCATCAATAAAGTGCCAAAAATATCCAAAGTCGTACTGCTCTGAACTCCAGGCCGACCGAATAAACCAACAGAACTTGCATTGGCAGTCGAAATGGAATGCTCAGCGGTTCCCCCGACAAAAACATTTCCATCGCCAACGTGCTGCGCCTCTAGCCCAAGGCCAGCAAAGGAAATCGCAGTCGCCAGTTTTTGCCCGATATCGGACTGGGTGTCCGAAACGGAAATCGGTATACGTATGCTTGTTGGTGCGACTAACCCCGGGTTTGGATTGGTATCGAATTCAAACACTTTGGTTGTCACTACTGCG
>JAYVBW010000886.1:0-3582 GCA_043750255.1 Pirellula sp. | reverse complement strand
CGTTTTCCAGCGACCCGACGCAATGGCTGTTCAACGGTCACCCTGCCGGTGCAGACCAGCCTTTGCACGTCGCCGTGGCTCGTTTGTTAGGCTACCAGTGGCCGCGCCAGACTGGTTCAAGTTTTCCCGATTGCCCTGCGCTTGGTTCAGATGGTCTGGAGACGCTTGCCGATGACGATGGCATCGTTTGCATCTCGGCAGTTCGCGGCGAACAACCCGCCTCGGAACGGTTACTCGAATTCCTTCAAACCAGCCATGGAGTGAGCTGGAACAATGCCCACGTGGACAAACTGCTGGTCGATGCGGGTAACAAACCAGGCACAATGCTAGAGGATTGGCTCCGCAACGCTTTCTTCGAACAGCATTCCAAACTGTTCCATCATCGTCCTTTCATCTGGAACATTTGGGACGGACGCAAAGACGGTTTTTCCTGCCTGCTGAACTATCACAAATTGGACCACAAGTCGCTGGAGAATCTGACCTATTCCTACCTCGGCGACTGGATCACGATTCAGAAAAATGACGCCGCTGCAAGTCGGCCTGGAGCCGATTTGCGATTGAAGGCCGCTCAGGAATTACAGCAAAAACTGAAACTGATTATCGACGGCGCAACACCCTACGACATTTTCGTCCGTTGGAAGCCTCTCGCTGAACAATCCATTGGCTGGAACCCCGATCTGAACGATGGTGTCCGTATGAACATCCGTCCGTTCGTGCTGGCCGGTGTCCTTCGCAAGAATCCCAACATCAAATGGACCAAAGACCGTGGCAAAGAACCCAATCGCCCAGCCGACCAATTCCCCTGGTTTTGGAAAGACGGGGAATTCACGGGCGAGAGAGTCAATGATGTACACTTAACTACTGCCGAGAAGCAATCTGCGCGAGTTCTTCGTCCTTAACTCTGGACGATCGCGGAACGCGTACCAAAAGAGACCATTCAAAATGATACGACAAATTCGATTTCGCAATTTCAAGAGTCTTCGCCACTGCGATTTGACGCTTGAGCCATTGACCTTGCTAGTAGGCCACAATGGAAGCGGAAAAACGAGCATCCTTGAAGGAATTGAGTTCATAAGCAAGTTACTGCCGCAAATTCAGGTCGTCGATACCGCTGGCAAGTTTTCGCTCAATGAGCTGTACAGTATTGGTGGTACAGAAGCGATGGAGATTGTTGTTCAGCAGGATTGTGGCGACATTCGACTTGTCCTTTCCAATGATGGGTCGGTTTCATCTTGGGATCGAGTGGCCGGGCAAACCTGGGGTTACAAAGTAGCTCCCGGAATGAATGCAGCAGAGTACAAGCAACAGGTTGAAGAACTAACGTCGACTGGCTATTTTCAGCTTTCGGCAAACGAGATGAGTCGTACTTCTTACAGTGACAAAGTCGTCCCTGAATTAGGACACGATGGAAATGGGCTCGCGTCGGTCTTGCAATTCATGGCAATTAACGACCGAGCAATGTTTGAAGAGATTCAATCGCGACTTCGCTTAATTGTCCCGACCTTTCAAGAGATTGGATTTGTTCGGGCACCGGTCGAGCTTCACAAGAAGGAGATTGTTCGTTTCGGCAACGAATCTGTAGAAAGGATGCTGAACCACACGGTAATGGGAGAATCGCTCCTCCTTAGTTTTCAAGGTGCGAAGCAGGTTCCTGCGTCACGAGCGAGTGAAGGAACGATTCTAGCACTCGGTATCTTGACATTGCTGCGTTGCCCGAAGCGTTGCAAGGTACTTCTCCTGGATGATTTGGAGCATGGACTTCATCCATTGGCTCAAGAGCAGCTGATTGAAGCCATCAAGCTCGCTATTGCTTCGGATGCTTCATTGCAAGTCATAGCCACAACACATTCACCCTACTTGCTCGATTACACGCCCAAAGAGTCCGTGCGACTAATCATGATGGGTTCGGATGGCGGTTCCGTTGTTGGAAAACTCTCTGATCATCCGAAATTTGAAAAATGGAAAGAAGAGCTCGCTTCTGGCGAGATGTGGAGCCTGTTCGGTGAGAATTGGCTGTCTGAGGGTGTAAGGCAATAGAATGCTGAATATCTGCGTTGTTTTCGAAGCACAAGCGGATGCTAAGTTAGCAAGCGACTTGGCTGATCGCATCTTTGAATCGAGAATGAATTGGATAGGTGACGATCGATCATTGCTTCAATACCATCGTCGTTGGGTCACTGAGTTTGAAAGTAAACCTTTTACTTGGGTGAACATTGATAGTCTCGGACTTAAAAAGCGACTCCGATTCGATGGTAAATTTGGACGCGAATTTGCCAAGCCGGATGCTATAGGTGCAAGACGAGCCATAAGAGTATTGCTCGAGCTTTTCGATGAATCATTTGCCATAGTTTTGATTCGAGATACTGATCAAGACCAGACTCGACTTGAGGGGCTTGAACAAGCCCGGAAAGAGCATTTAGAACGCCAACCAGGCGTTCCTATCGTTCTCGGTGTTGCTGTTACCAAACGTGAATGTTGGGTTTTGTCGGGCTTCATTCCATGCAATGATTTGGAAACGAAGTTACTTGCCGAAGAACGTCAATACTTGGGGTTCGACCCGACAGAAAAATCACATGAGCTTACGGCAAAACATAGCGAGTCCACCGATAAGAGGAGTGCGAAGCGAGTGCTAAACAAGTTGACTGGCGAGAATCAAATGCGAGAAGAGGAATGCTGGATGAAAACATCTTTAGACCAGCTTCAAGCGAAGGGAAAGAGCAATGGACTTTTGGCTTATCTTCAAGAAGTCGAGAAAATTCTGGTACCAATCATGAGTCGCCCTGACGGTCGAGGAATTCATTGATGAACGACGAAACAGTTCTCGATGCGGTCCTTCGATCCATTGCTCACGCTGCGGAATTCAATCGTGATGATGCCACTTCTCCCGTAGCGGTTCTTTGGCCGGATGAAAAAAAGGAATGGGAACGCATCGTTCCTCGATTGCGGGAAGCGATTCCGCACTTCTACGTTTTTGGTCCATACGACAAGGATAACCGAAGTGGTCCAGCCATTTGGTTGCGATGCGTTTTGTCAGGACACATCCCTGAAGTTCAGATCGCGAATGGAGCGGTGCCGGTAATTTACCTCCCGGGTGTCAGTCGCTCCACTCTTCGTGCGACAGAGGAATGTCCCACCGAACTCAAACCACTTGCCGAGCTTCAATATCGAGGCGTGTTTTGGTCGCAATTGAATGGTAAAGATTGGACAGTTGCTTCCTTCATGCAAACCAACCATGGAGGGCTAAAACTTAAGATTCCGAAGGATGCAGCGACATCGCAATCAATGAAGCGGGCTATTGACCGCGTTATGGAGGTCCCCACCCAATATTTGCGAACCAAAGCTGCTGCTGGAGAATTGAATAGCACTTACTTTGATTCGCTTATTAGCGATGACTTCGTCGATGATCTTTTGACTTGGCTTTCCGATGCAAAGGGAGTTAGGGAGCGTTGGGATTCGGCGCGATGGGAAACACTTTGCAGCCGATGCATAAGCGACTACGGATTCGATCCGGCACGCGACGGGGATATTGACGGCGCAGAGAAGCTTGGCGTTCAGGAACGTCCAGTATGGAAGACCGTCTGG
>JAYVBW010000885.1:0-2015 GCA_043750255.1 Pirellula sp. | reverse complement strand
ATCCTGGATGCGCGGGGTGAACCCATGCGCAATGCGGTTGTGGAAATCTGGCAGTGTGATAACAACGGTGCTTACCTCCACTCCAAGACGGGAAACAAGGAAAAACAGGACACTAACTTCCAGGGCTTTGGACGCTTTGTCACCGGTTCCACTGGCGAGTATCTGTTCCGTACCATCAAGCCAGTTCCTTATCCCGGTCGAGCGCCACATGTGCACTTTAAGATCAAACAGTCCAACAAGGATCTGTTGGTTACCCAATGCTACATCAAAGGCCATTCGGGTAACGAAGCGGATGGCGTTTGGAAAAACATTAAGGATGTAAAGCAGCGAGATTCGGTGACCATTGATTTCTCGCCGCTGAAGGGTTCACGTATCGGAGAACTTACAGCGAAGTTCGACCTCGTTCTCGGTTTCACTCCACAAAGTTGATTCAGGGCACAGTTAATTCCGGAATGCACTTCACGTAGGTCAGCCTGTCCTCAGGCTGACACCGCAAAGCATGCACTTCACAACGTGTCCGGTTGAAGACAGCAGGATCTACGTAAATAACTCGTTGACGACTCGGCCATGGACGTCGGTCAATCGGAAATCTCGCCCTGAATACCGGTAAGTCAAGCGCTGATGGTCTAATCCCATTAAATGCAAAATGGTTGCGTGCAAATCATGCACGTGCACTCGATCTTCCACAGCGTTCATCCCAAATTCATCCGTCGCTCCATAAGTGAGTCCGCCTCGGATTCCTCCGCCCGCTAATGCCATCGAAAAACCTGTGTGATGGTGATCCCGACCCGGTTTGGCTTTCTCGTTTTTCTTGTTGATCTCCGAGTAAGGTGTGCGACCAAACTCACCGCCCCATATCACTAACGTGTCGTCCAACATCCCTCGCTGCTTTAGATCCGTCAGCAGTGCGGCAGTCGCTCGATCGCTGTCAGCGCATAAACTGCGGTGCTGATTGTCGTTATCCGAATGCGTATCCCAAGGCTGTTTGTTCTTGTTGGTAACGTAATAAACTTGGACCATGCGCACTCCACTTTCGAGCAACCGTCGAGCAATCAAGCAACTGTTCGAAAAAGGAGTCTCACCATACATCTCGCGAGTCTCTTTCGATTCGGCTGCCACGTCGAACGCTTCGCGAACCTCGCTTTGCATTTGAAAGGCCAACTCCATCGCCCGAATCTGTTCGTCGAAGACCGCGTCGTTTTCCCGGGCTTGCATGTGCTTGCGATTCAAAGCCTGTAGCAAGTCGAGTTGCTGCCGCTGTTCTATTCGCCCCAACAAAGGATGTCGAATGTTGGAAACCATCCGGTCAACGTCCAGATCGTTTGTGTCTACTGAGGTTCCTTGGTACTGACCGGGGAGGAACGAATTCGACCAGAGCTGAGGACCGACAACGGGCCGCCCTGGGCTCAGAACAACGAACGACGGCAAGTTTTGGTTTTCACTGCCCAGTCCATACGACATCCAAGAACCCAGACTGGGACGCACCGGCTGCAAGTGACCACAGTTCATCATAAGCAATCCGGGCTCATGATTCGGAACGTCCGTGTGCATCGAACGAATGACGCACAAATCGTCAGCATGTCGCGACATGTTGGGCAACAGTTCGCTCATGACCAAGCCCGATTCCCCGTACTGCTGGAAGCGAAACGGCGAAGGCATGTAGCCCGACCCTTTCGATTCTCTATACAGTTTTCCGGAAGGTTGATCCCCCTCGTGCTTAGCGAGCAACGGCTTCGGATCAAAAGTGTCGACGTGCGATGGAGCACCATTCATGAACAAAAAGACAATCCGTTTTGCCCTCGCCGGGAAGTGCGGAATTCCGATCGGTAACGCTCCCTCGACAGCAACGTCCGCCAATCCGCTGCTGGCCATGGCCCCCATCCATCCCAAGGCACCAAAACCTGCCCCACAACGATGAAGCAACTGTCGACGTGAAAAGTAAGTTGGATCCATAAACCTTGCCTATTATCCTAGGGTGCCTTCGGCTTGCTCATTAAACGATAAATCCACAAACT
>JAYVBW010000884.1:0-1634 GCA_043750255.1 Pirellula sp. | reverse complement strand
TCCTGCCATTCTCTGCGTTTCCAACTGTCCTTTTTTTGTGCCCTTTGTGAATTTTCGTGGCTAGTACTTTGTTACATCTTAATTTTAGGATTAGCCGTTTTGGCGCTAGCCACGGTTTTGTCCGAAAGAACCGGGGCTAGCGCCCAAACGGCTAATTGGAATCAACCCCAATTACTAATCTGGACAAAGCACTAGTTCAACTGTACACATCGCTTTTGCGACCCCATCCAGCTCGCCTGAATGGTGAATAAGACTGAAAGGCTAACGTTTGTTTCGTGGTTAATCGCAGTACTACTGAGTTTGAGTTTCGCTCTGGCGCAGAGCACCACTTAATGCTCAGCACTCAACTCTCTGCGTTCAACCGGTGCACCCGTCAAAATGCAACGATCGCATTGACTTTGTTGCCTTTCACTGATTGAATTCCATTTGCAAATTCGGCCCCCGGATGCATTGTAGTGGGACTCAGTAACGATATTGCTCGGGCCGTGAGTTCCTGCGTTACTGCCAACGCTACACCGTTAGTAAAGTGAAATCCGAAACGCCGGGTGTCACCCAGAGGAACGAAGTACGCCCACTAGCCGCTGACCTCGCCCATGAATGAACGGCAGTTTTTCGATTGGCAGACACTTGGCGGCGGCAACGATGTCCAAGCGTTGGTTGACGTCCTGAATGAAGTGGGAGTTGCATGGTGCATGATCGGTGGTTTGGCAGTAAACCATTGGGCAGCGGAGCCGATGGCAACGGCGGATGTCGATATTGTGATTGGTGCAGCCGATGTAGAACGTTGCGTAAAGGCGCTCGAGCAAGTCGGATTCGCATCGGAGCGGTTTGACTGGTCGATCAATTTAAAGGGGAGCTCAAAAGTCAGCGTTCAGATCAGTACGGACGATTTTTACAAATCGTTTCCGGAAACTGCGATCTCAGTCCAGGTACACGGGATAACGATGCGAGTTGCATCCGCGGAAAACACATTGCGAGGAAAGCTCGCAGCCTACGGCGATCAGAGACGACGTGGCAGCAAACGTCAGAAGGACTTTTTGGACATCCTGCGGCTAGTCGAATCGCACGAAAGTTTGCTGGTTGAAATTCCAGACGAAATGAAAGCCAAAGTCATCGAATCATTGAAATAATTAGCGTCTTTCGATACTGAAGCCCGACCTAGCAACTAGCAACTAGAAACTAGCAACTAGCAACTAGCGAGATTGTTTTCGAGACCCCACCCACCCGCCTGGATGGTGAATAAGACTGAAAAGCTAACTCGAATCGCCAGACAACGAATTCCGTACAGCCAAGGCCATGGGGGTCGAAATCTAGCACCTAGAAACGAGAAACTATCATGGAACTCACAGACAGCGCCTATTCCGAAATTGTAGACTTGTTCGCGTGTGGAAGTAGTCCGAGCGACATCGTCGCATTTCATCCGTCGTCAAAGACGCAAGATCGGGTTCGGTATTTGCTTGAGAGAAATCAGCAGAAAGAACTAACGGCGGCGGAGAGTGCTGAACTCGATCGGCTCGGGCAGTTCGAACAAATGATGCAGCTTGTCAAGGCGAGGGCGAGAGGTTTCGCAAGTCTGAAGCCGTGAGTGAAACACCCGTTTCGGCAGCATTGCGTCGGCGATTGCAGGAGCGAGC
>JAYVBW010000883.1:0-4446 GCA_043750255.1 Pirellula sp. | reverse complement strand
GTCGCCTTTTGAAAATCCTCGGGTTTGGCAAGAAAAATATTCTCGACGAATTTCTGAGGATTGCGATCAATCAACGGGAACCACGTGCTCTGAATTTGAATCATGATCCGGTGCCCCTTCTTAAAACGATGAAGTACGTCGAGCAATTCCAAGTGCACCTTGGCCGCAACACCGACTTCAAACGGTGCCGGATGCTCAAACGAATCTCGAAACCGGCCACGTATCACTTCGCTCCGAATCATCATTTGATAGTTTGGTAGAGTTGTTGCAGTGATGCCATCCGGTTGAACGTCGATCAGCTTCACGATGAAATCGGCATCGGTTCCCGTTGTCGTTACCCACAAATCGACATCGAGTGGACCGGCAGCGACTAAATCCGCCTCTAGAACTTCGGTTTGATAGGCCATGACGTCCGGTCGTCGTGCTGCAAACCGCTGGTCTTCCGTCATGTACTCCACGGTCATTCGTGGAGTAATCGCTTCTGTGTATGGCACTGGCTTGGCCGGGTCGCTAACGAACTCGTCATACGCGTCCTTGGATGTATCGATCGGTGGCTCGAAGGACAATGCACCGTGTTCTTGTGCGTATAGTATTTTCGCATAAACCTCGTGAGGAGGCCAATGATCGAAAGTTCGCCAAGTGTTCGAGCCAGTTTCAAATACGGTCGCTTCGGCAGGTGGGGAATGCTCCGCGTCCTTTAAGTACTTTTCGAAAAACGGAAACTCGATTTCTGCTCGATAAAAGGCAGCGGTCTTGGATCCGAACGGAACTGCACCTAATTTATCGCCGTCCCCAGAAGCCCAGCCTCCGTGAATCCAAGGTCCTACTACGAGCACGTTGTTTGCAGTTGGGTTCTGACGTTCAATCGTTTGATAGGTCTTGAACGAACCGTATAGATCTTCGGCATCGTACCAACCGGTAACAACCATTACGGCTGGTGCAACGTTTTTCAAGTGCGGTAAGATCTCTCGCTTCTTCCAAAACTCATCGCGATTTGGATGAGCCATCATCTCGGTCCAGAATGGCACTTTGCCCTTCAAATGGCGACGATTGATTTCTTCGATTGTATTAGCGTCGAGAAACAATTGGTATCCATCGATCGATGGCAATACTTCGGGCGTTGAACGTTCCGTCGTTGGCCCTGTTCGTTCTTGTGCATTGCTATTCAGCCAGCGATAAGCGTGAGCCAAGAAGAATGCACCATTGTGCAGGAAATCGTCGAAGTACCAATCTCCTACGGGAGCTTGAGGCGAGACGGCTCGTAAAGCTGGGTGGGCATCGATCATGCCAGCAGACGCGTAAAAGCCAGGATACGAAATCCCAAACATGCCAACACGCCCGTTATGGTTGGCGACATTTTTGAGCAACCAATCGATCGTGTCCGATGTATCCGAGCTCTCGTCGAAATCGGTAGGGGACTTTTTGTTCGCGATGTGCGGCGTGACTTGCTGAAAAGTCCCCTCAGAAAGAAACCTACCGCGGACGTCCTGGTTGATAAATATGTAACCGGCTTTCATGAAGTGTTCACTAGGACCAAGCGACGTTGGGTAAGCGTCTGCACCATACGGAGCACAAGAATAGGGCGTACGCTTCATCAAGATTGGATAGCTGCGTATCGTGTCCTTTGGGCTAAAGACTGTCGTGTGTAGCTTGCTCCCATCCCGCATTGGGATCATGTGTTCGCTCTTCTGATATCGCAATCGAATCGTACTCTCCGGACTGATTGCTTCCTGAGCAGTAGCAAGTCTGTTAGGAAAATAAGGCGAGAGCAGGCTGCCAAAAATTAATGCGAACTGAAAGGAAAGAATTGCACTAGTGCGTCGAGTTGTTGAATACAGCATGGATTTCCATCGAGTTTTCTGTGAATGGGGTGAGCATCGTAGTTGTTTAGCCTCGCATCAATGCATCAACGTCCACCGAAAGTTTGAAGAGCAGCTTTCCGGTCGCCGTTTGTCCTCTTACAAAACGTCCATGGTCGTTGTAGCAATTGCCGACAAGCACCAAAACGGTCACTGTTTGATCTTGGGGATCAACAATCCAATATTCGGAAACTCCGGCTTTGGCGTAATCAAGTCGCTTATCCTCGTAGTCGCGTTTGCGAGCCTCCATGCCATCGCTAACTATTTCAATTGCAAGGTCAATTTTCGTGGGATAATCAGCGTCGGGAGTCGGCAAATGCTCCGGCGAAATATAAAGTAGGTCCGGTTCGCGGATAGTACCTGGGAAAAGTTTAGTAGGCAGCGGGGCGAAGAGAACCAATCCGCCCTGCGGTGCGGCAGTCTCCATCGCCGCAAGCAGTAGCTTCAGCAACCTTTGATGTTTTAGAGTTGGCATGGGCAGAATTTCCAAACGGCCATTAACCAACTCCGCCATCTGAGTCGTGTGAAATTTCAGAAAATCTTCCTCCAACCATCGGCCTTGCAGCGGCAGTAAATAGGCCGCTTCCCAGGCTGGTTCGCCGTCTCTGGAGGGAAGACGTGGTAAGACGTTGGACATGGAATAACACTTAGGAATATGAATACGAATACGAATACGAATACGAACTTGTAAGGCTTTTCCTATAGGATAGCACAAACTTCGAGGCGACGTTTGAGTTGTTACGCCTTCGTTTCTTTCTACCTTTTTTCACTTGGCGAAATGCTCAAGTCTTTTTTATTTTTCAAGAATCGCGATAATTCAATAGATTGGATAATCGATTTGTTAAGGGAATAATTCGGGGATTTAAGTCGGCTTCGCCTGTTGTCTTTGTGGGCAAAAGACACTTCGACTTCTTGCACGGTGGTCATTTACCGAGGCATACAAGAAAAAACTAGATTCGAAATGCATCTAATCGATCGTGCTGCAACATAGCTCCTGTGCCTGGTCCTTTCGCTAGCTGCACGACGCCTTTTTTAAGGCTCACACCGCTTGCTGGTGAATCAGAAAGCAGCACCGCACCATCGAGATCTGCATAGTCCATCAAAGGCATCAACTGAGCGGCCCCGCTGATTCCGATCGAACTCTCGATCATGCAGCCAACCATAGTCTTCATACCCAGTTCTCTTGCCTCACGAAGCATACGCAACGCAGGTGACAGCCCTCCACACTTGCAAATTTTGACGTTCACGCCGTGGTATAGGCCTTTGCATCGCTGTACATCTTCTGAAAGTTGACAATCCTCGTCAGCAATAATTGAGAGGCTCGACTCATTGAAAACTCGTCGTTTGTCCCTCTCCGGCGTTTGAATCGACAGTGGTTGCTCGATGAATTCAACACCCAACTCTGCAAGCACCTTCGAATTCGCGATCGTTTCGCTCGCCGACCAGCCACAGTTTGCATCCACACGAAATACTGCATCCGTATGCTTTCGCAGCTCCGTCACAACATCCAGGTCTTTTGATGTGCCCAGCTTAATTTTATAGATACTCCACCCCGGTTGCTCCTGCAACTTGACAATCATCTTTGGAATCGTGTCGATACCGATCGTATAGCTAGACTGTGGAATTCCAGTCCATTCCAGACCCCAGTCTTGCCAGGTCGGCACTCCCAATCGCTTACCACGCAGGTCGTGAGCAGCTATGTCGATCGCTGACAGAGCAAACATGTCGCAATCCATCGCATCTCGCATCGTCGGCCAGAGCTCGGTTGGCGAATGATCGATGTATTCGTCTAAAATTTCCGTGATTCGTTCGAGGGATGCGGTTACGGAATCAAGCGTATGACCATAAAAACTGTTCTCAGTAACTTCGCCGAAACCGAACACACCCTCGTGCTCCAGCTCGACGATCAGAGATGCCTGAGTGGTAATTGATTCCCTCGCGATGGTGAACTTGTGAGCAAGCGGAAGGCTCACGCGATACAATTTCATTTTCATTTCGAAAGTAGCTCCTCCCGCAAAGCAATACAAGCCTGCACCAGTTTGTCCGCACCCGTGCGGTAAACATCGCATGCAGGCAATCCGTAGATCTCTTCGGCGTGTGCGATTTCCGCCAACGCCTCGTCGTTGTTCATAAGTCGCGTATTGACCGCGATACCGATTATCTTGCATGGATGACGTAAGTTAGCGTTGACTTCGCAGGCTCGCATTTGATCTTTCATTGGTGGAATATCAATATTGTCGAAACCCTTCACCTGCAAGCGTCCCGCCTCGTAGCAAAAAATCAATCCGTCTGGAGCACACCCGTGAAGCAACCCCAAAGTGACTGCCGAGTATGCGGGATGTGAGATGCTTCCCTGACCTTCGACTAGCAGAAAATCGTGTCGCTCGTTCTCTATTACCAGTTTTTCCGCAGCACCGTTCACAAAGTCAGCGACCACGCAATCGATTGGAACTCCTTCGCCAGAGATCATGATGCCGGTCTGGCCAGTTGCCAAAAACTTTGCGTCCTGCCCCGCCGCAACCAATCCCATCTGAATCTCCAGACTGGCTACCATCTTGCCGATACTGCAATCATTTCCAACAGCATG
>JAYVBW010000882.1:0-4898 GCA_043750255.1 Pirellula sp. | reverse complement strand
TCCGGGCAACTACTAACTGGAGAGCCGTATGCGGGAAAACCGCCCGTACGGTTCGGAGGGAGGGGAGTCCAGCCTAACTGGACTTCCCTACCCCTATTTCGTTGTCGCAGCTATCGCTGCTGAAAAAACAGGAGACAATGGTCTCCTCCCACGGTAGATTTCAGTCTGCTGATCGCCTTTTCAATTCCCACAGACTTCAAAGACCCTTAGACTGCGAACGTACATCCATGCTGAAAAAGCCAATTTCCTTTTGTTGTGTTCTCCTCGCCTTGATTTGCCAAAGAGGCACCTTCGGTGACGAAAACCGACTGGCCAAGGAGTCGAGCCCGTATCTGCTCCAGCATGCTCACAATCCCGTCGATTGGTATCCATGGGGAGATGAAGCACTCGAGCGGGCCAAAACCGAACGCAAAATGATCTTTCTATCTGTCGGATACGCGGCTTGCCATTGGTGCCACGTAATGGAGCGAGAGTCGTTCGAGGACAACGAGATCGCAAAATTTTTGAACGAAAATTTCGTCTGCATCAAAGTCGACCGCGAAGAACGACCCGACATCGACCAAATCTACATGACCGCAGTACAAATCATGTCGGGCCGCGGCGGATGGCCTATGACGGTTCTCATGACCTCGGATGCCAAACCGATTTTCGGCGGGTCTTATTTCCCTGCCCGTGATGGCGATCGAGCCAACTTGCCGGGCTTCCTGACGATCCTTCGAAAGGCTAAACAACTCTGGACAGATGAAAGAACTGAATTAATAGCTCAAGCGGATCGCATTGCCGACGCATTGAAAGCCGCGATGGCTACTTTCGAATCGATTCCGGCCGGAATGGAAATCGATCGCGATGCATTCAGGCGTATGCTTCATGAAACCCAACAGCGATTGGCTGCTGGTTTTGATGCGACGCATGGTGGCTTTGGTTTCGTGGAATCCAACCCAAACCGCCCTAAGTTTCCGGAGCCATCGAATCTAGTGTTCTTACTCGAACGATCGAAGCGAGACTCGCTCGCGAAAGAGGATCGCGATGCTGCCGACAAGATGTTGGTAAAGACTCTAGATTCGATGATCGCTGGCGGTATCTACGATCATGTGGGCGGCGGCTTTCACCGATATAGTACCGATCGATTCTGGCGTATTCCACACTTTGAGAAAATGCTTTATGACAATGGTCAACTTGCACAACTCTACGCGACTTCATTTCAAGCAACCGGCCGAGAGGAATACCGTACAATTGCTGAAGCGACTTGCGATTTTGTGATTCGCGAACTATCCGCTCCGGGCGGGGCATACTATGCGTCGCTTGATGCCGACTCGGAAGGCGAAGAAGGTAGGTTCTATCGCTGGGATAAAGAACAACTTATTCAAATCGAAAAATCTACTCAAGGTTATGGGCTCTTTTCCGAAGTCTATGGATTCTCCGTTGCCCCGAATTTTGACAGCAAGTACTACGCACCTCAGCCTGGAAAATCCTTGACCCAAGTAGCGGAGGAAAGACGTCAGCCGCTCGACGCATTGGCTCTGTCCCTTGCCGAAGTACGGAAAGCTCTTTTCGAATTGCGAGCAAAGCGAGTTCGACCGCAAACCGATGTCAAGGTGCTAACGTCCTGGAATGGATTGATGATCGCAGGATTGGCGGACGCTGGCCGCATTCTTAATCGTGAGGACTATCTCAAGGCAGCCTCGAAGGCGGCGGAATTCGTACTCAAAGAACTTAAGACTCAGGATGGACGATTGCTTCGAAGCTTCGCATTGGGGGAAAGCAAATTGCATGGCTATCTCGACGACTATGCGTTCCTTACTCATGGACTTCTCCGTTTGCATTTGGCTACCAAGGAAGACCGGTGGTTAGAGCAGGCAATCGAATTGACCAAGATACAGATACGATTCTTTCGCAATGAGGAATCGGGCGGTTTTTTCTATACGGCTTCAGACCATCCAGAATTGCTTGTCCGATTTCAAGATCCAACCGATGGAGTGATTCCCTCGGGCAACAGTGTGACCGCCTCCAATTTGCTTTACATTACGTATAACGCCAAGCGAGTTGAGTTTGAAGAACCACTGCGAAGAGTGCTGTTGTCGGCAGTCTCGTTGATCGAGAAGAACCCAAGGGCCGCTACGTTGATGTCGGCACAAATAGGAAACTGGCTCGATCAACATTAAAAACGTTCTCGCTACTGTTCACTCGCTGGTTTCCCAAGCAAGTCTTACTTGCGACGCGCTTTTCGTGACCCAGCGTCATCCGAAAGATCCGAAAGATAGCTGGCCAATGACGCGTCATTCAGGTTATTGGCTAACTGAGAATCGGGAACCATTTGACTCGATTGGTTTTTGGAAGACCGTACTAGATCCTCTGCCCCCGATTGCACTCCATCCACTACAACTTTCAGCAAATCTGACTCGACTGCGAAATCCTCTGGGCCTTGCCCTTCGGCTTCCGCTTGTTCGTTCAGCTTATTGATGAGGATTAAGATATCCAGCGGAGTTACTTTTCCATCTCCATCTACATCAAGATCTGGCAGCCTTCCTTCGCCCTCCCCTGGTTGTTCGATCGGTCCCGTACCATTATTATTGATGTAATTGATTAATATTAGTGGATCAAGCGGCGTCAAAACACCATCGCCGTCTACGTCGTACGGATTTATATCATTGTGATAAGGCGTCGTGTCTTTTTCGATACTGAGTCGCAGTTTCCCAGTAAGTTGGGTGCCAGATCGTTGGGACGTCGCTGTAACAGTCAAGTCGAAATAACCTGGCTCAACAAAGCTAACACTTGAACCCGATTTCAGTTGGATGGTTCCACGAACTTCTTCGAACCGGTTGTCACTCACACTAAACGAATAGACTTCTCCGACGTCTGGATCCAAAACCGAAACACTGCCGATTTTTTGTCCCGTTTGATTTTCCTGGATGGAAGCGGATTCCGTAAGAACTAGACGTGTTGGTTCATCATCTTGATCTGTAATCGTAATGGTAAGAGTCTTTTCAATTTCGAATTGACCCAAACTATCCCGGCCTCGCACAACCAACGCGACCGAGGAGCCTGTCTCGTAGTCGAGTGTTTTTCCATCAGCCAATTGTAAAATTCCGTTCACAACTTCAAATCGACTATCGCTTACCGTCCATGAGTAAAGTTCGTTTGCATCTTGATCGATTGCACTGACCCGCCCCAAAACCAACCCCTTTGTCAATTCGGGAACCGTTAAATTGGCGGGTGATAAGATCCCGGTTGGCGCTTCATTCACATCGCGGACGCCAAGCGTGATTGATTGCGAAATCGAATCCTGAGGATGAAGACGGTCGATAGCGGAAACACCCAAGACGATTAGGGGTTCTTTTTCGAAGTTAATGGAGCCATTAACAAGTCGAATAATTCCTCCGAGGACGCTAAACCTTGGATCATTGACTTGATATGCGTAGTCTGAATCCAAGTCAGGGTCCAACGCCCGCAACGTTGCAAGCGGTACTCCATAAGCCGGATTCTCCGAAACAGAATCGACGGAAAAAGCTATTCCCGTCGGTGAGTCATTGATCGGATTGATCACGATAGTCAACACTTGAGGCAACGACCAATCACGGCCATCGTATGCTTGTATGGTTACAAAGTCTTTTCCATTCGAATCGGGTGCCGGAGTGTAAATTCCCGAGGCATCCTGATTCCATTGGATCATTCCATCGGATGGACTGGTTCGAATTACATAAACGAGGGCATCGCCGTCGGGATCCGACGCGTTGGATGAAATAACCGCCGGATCTAACTTAACCTGTCCATCTTCATCGACATATATCGGATCAAACGTTTTTAATTCCGGATTGCGATTGAAGCCTGTGTTTCTCACTCCAATCTGGAGCCGTAGGAAATCATTACCCGCAACGTGGGCACTAGCCGCAACCGCAGCAGCAATGTTGTGTTGGTACAATGCTCCATTCTGCGAGCCAACTAATTGTTCCCCTGCTGCATCCAAGTAAAGCGACGAATTCGTTCCAGTTAGGAATCGTCCATTTGCAATCGGAATCGAGAGGCTTTCGGTCCAATCCGAAGTGCTCCAGCCTGACAGTTGAGATGGGCTGGAAGACTTTCCGGTGATCAATAAGTCTCTTATTGGATCAAAAACAATCGGGCCAACGGCGTCCTTCAAAATTGCTTTGGTTGGTAAGCCGGATTCCGGTTTCAATATCATGAAATCGTCGGAAGTTTCTACAGCGATGTTAGTGCCGTCTCGAGAAGCATCCCATGCAATCACTTTTGAAGGGAAGGAACGTTTTCCAACTAGCTGAGCAATTCCGTTACGGAGTTGATACAAAGAAAGTCGGTTGGACGTTGCTCCATTTTCAAAAACTAAAAAGCTGTCCGAGCCGACGGCATTAACGGCCGCGTTTGTGGAAAGCTCCTCGACACCGATTTGCTTTAAAACGACCTCCTGGCTAGCATTCAACGAGTTGCTCACCGAAATTTCTTTTAAGCTGCTTCCCGTAACGACAAGAACTCGATCGCCAACCGTTACAAGATGTGCGGCGGAAGCCACATCTAGGTTCGTTGATTGCTTTGTCCCATTTCCACCGGTCGATACTTTCCAAAGAACTTGCGATTGATCCTCGTTTTTCGAGAGGACATATCCCGTAACGTCTCCATCGCTCGATGACCCTTGGAGCACAGCGTCGATGATGATCGAGGAACCGAAATTGATTGACTTGACTAGTTGATTTGACGACACGTTCACTAGTGTCAATGCGTTTCCTGAGATCCCCCAGGTTAGACCGCTCGATTCTACTCGTAGAACCTTGCTAATGTTTAGTCCGTCCGCCCAAGCGCCGTGATCCGCTGCGCGAGTCGGAAAGGTCTGTACTACTGATCTGTTGGTGCCAAGCAAACGGACTGAATAGTCGCCCGGTTCTAGA
>JAYVBW010000881.1:0-6358 GCA_043750255.1 Pirellula sp. | reverse complement strand
TGTGGATCGATTTCTCGAACACGCCCGCGTCTTTTACTTCTACCATGGGGGCGACGATGCCGTATTCATCAGCAGCGCTGATTGGATGCCTCGTTCGTTCGACCGACGCGTCGAATTGCTAGTGCCGATCGAGGATACCGCTTCGCGGCGTCGCTTGATGGAAATTTTGGACACTTATTTCCGAGACAACCAGAATGCATGGCGACTCGGCAGTGATGGTCGCTATACTCGAATTCACCCTGAACAAAACCAAGCAAAATTTCGGGCGCAGCGGTTTCTATATGAGTCTGCTGTAGCCGCTATTAAAAAAGCGGAGCATGCAGCTCGAACGACCTTTGAACCTCACAAGTCTGCGGCGACTCGCGATTCCTAGAGGCTCACTCGTTAATTCGATTAATCAATTGTCGTAGTCGGCCAATGCTTCGCCGATTGAAATGCAAATAGAGCCGTGGTAGTTCATTTAGTTCAGGCTCGTTCGATTCCTCCGGTAATGCATCGCGCTGTTCAATGGTCCCAGAAACAAGGATGTCCCTGAATTCCGAATTCATCGCCTCAAGTTTGCTTTCGGACTGTTTTGAATTCATTCGAATGACGAGCAAGTCGTTTACATATCGCATACTATGGTAAACGCGGTAGAACAAAAGTATTTCTTCGACAGCATGCTCTGCGCTATCGGTCACACAGTACAAATGAACGTCTTCGGGGCTGATTAGCTTCTGACTTAGCAACTGATCCCTAAAAAAGGACTGCAGGCCTGTCCAAAATCTCCCGCCGGGCTCGTCCAGCAAAACCAATGGGAGCATGGACTGCTTGCCGGTTTGCAGCAGCGTTAAAACCTCAAGGGTCTCGTCAAGCGTGCCAAATCCACCTGGACAGCAGATCACAGCGCTGCATTCCTTGACGAACATTAATTTGCGAGTAAAAAAGTATTTTAACGTAACTAGCTTGGGATCGCCTTCGATGAAGGGGTTGGCCGACTGTTCAAATGGGAGCATGATGTTGAGGCCCATCGACATTTCTCGGCCTGCGCCTTTGTGGCCCGCTTCCATGATGCCGTTTCCAGCTCCGGTGATGACCATCCAGCCGTGTTCAGAAATCTTTCGGCTGACTTCGACGGCTTGTAGATAGTTGGGGTGATCTGGTGAGGTCCGGGCCGATCCAAAAATAGTTACTTTTCGTCTTCGTCGGAACGGCTGAAAGACTTTGAATGCGTACCGCAACTCTCGCAGGGTGCGGCTCAGAATTTTCAAGTCACCTTGAGTGGTCCCGTCCAAATAAAGGCGGTCGACCGTTCGTCGCATCATGTCGATCAGATCATCGCTCTCAAGAGCAGACGGCAATTCGTCGGCTGGTTGCGGACGCGCCTTTTCGTCTTCGCCTAGCGCTTCTGGCTGAATGGGTAATTCGGATGCTTCATCGCTCATGAAAAGATTCCTAGTTGAGAGCCGCGAGAATCGACATACCGGGTCGAGGGCTAGCTTGATGGATTGCTTTCATCTTGTCGGGACCTATCGTCTTCATCTTCCCAGGCTACACGTACTTTGATAGGCAAAGAATCTTTAATCAGCTTCTGTTTTTCGATTTCCAATTGCGACATTCGGCCAGCAGCGACTTCGTAGTATTTGATTGCGGACTTGTCGCCCACTCGACTACTGAGATACCCCATTTCAATTTCTGCGATTGCGAGAATCACGTTGTCCGCATACTGAGAATTCAAAATGCCAGAAACGAATTTCGCTGCCAGTGGATAGTTGTCGCCCTCGATCAGGAACCGAGCAGTCTGCAACTTAGCCTTTAGCTCATAGTTCCTACTGATTGGTTCTACAGGAGGAAAAAACTCGGAGACGGCTTTCCAATGTTTTAGGTCGTTTTCAATCAATGCCAATGCATACTGCCTTTGAATGGTGGATTGCTTTTGGACAGTTGCGGTCGTTTTTACATGATTCGAAAAGAGATCGTCTTGTAGCTGGTAATAAGTCAAAAGGAAACCGGTAAGTATCGGCCCGACTGCTAAAACGGATCTTAATGAAATCGTTTTAGCAAGCGATGGCTTCCTGATTTTCGAAACGGAGTTTTTCTTGGTTAGTTTTTGTAGTTCTTGTGTGACGTCGAGATTGCTGACATGCTGATGTTCGATAATTAGCCCGGCAAACGGAACCATTTGATTCGCTTGCCCAGCCAAGCTGTCGTCAACAACTTCTCGCAAGGCACGTGCTAGTTCAACCGCCGATGCGAAACGCTCATCCGGGCTCTTGGCCAACAATCTGTGAACGATATTCACAAGTGCTTTGGGTAGATCAGGTCTGAGTTGTTCCAGACGTGCGGGTTCTGCTTGCAAATGCTGCATGGCCAAGGCCAAGGCGGTATCACCCGAGAACGGTGGGCGCCCGGTAAGCATGTGATAGGCAGTTGCGCCCAATGAATACAAATCACTCCTGGAATCGACTGAAAGCCCTTGGACTTGCTCAGGGCTCATGTAAAGCGGCGAGCCTAGCGTTATTCCAACAGCCGTTAGGTTAAGAGACTGGCCCCGAGCTCGCGCAAGGCCGAAATCAGCCACCTTCACTTCGCCGTCCGGCGTTAACAAAATATTGTCCGGCTTGATATCGCGATGTACCAATCCGATCGAAGCGGCCTTTTGCAATGCTGCCGTTGCTTGCCAAAGAATGGAAATAGATTCTGCGAGAGGCAACGCACCGCGGCGTTGAACGTACGCGAAGAGATTGCTACCTGGAACGTATTCCTGCGCAATGTAGTGGATCGCTTCGAATTTGCCGACGTCATAAACCTGTACGATGTTCGGATGAATGAGGGACGCGAGGGCGCGTGCCTCTTGCAAGAAGCGTTGTTCGTGGTCGCTCGAACCAACAAAGTCTGCTCGCATGACCTTGAGCGCGACATGGCGATGCAGCGATTCTTGAAAAGCAAGGTAAACCTCCGACATGCCACCTACGCCCAGTCGATGCAAAATGGAGAAGCCAGCAATGCTCTGATTGGTTAAATCGGTTTGGTCTGAATTGGTGTTCATGTTGTCATTGATTCGTTTCGTCCAGACTCCCAGCACAAGAGAATTCGGGACTGATCGTACGCTCGCACATCTACAACGACTTGGCCATCCACAACCGATAGTGTATCAAATTCTCGTCCTTGGCAATCAACTCGCCACGCTTGGCCAACATTTCTGAAAAAGCTGAGCTTAGCTGAACCTGATTTCCCCTGCATTTCACGAAGCCAAATGCATGCATCTCCGTGCTGCCCTTTCCAAGTGTCCGATTCTCCTGCAGGCGCTAACCTCGGTTCCAGGACAGGTCGACAATCGTCCCACGCCATGTTCACATTCGAAAGATTGCATTGCGCCAGCCAAGCACCTGCATCGGTTGTGCCGGGCCCACTATTGTCTTTTACGAGCCATGGCGAATCGCATTGGTCGATCGCCGTTTCGTATGGGCGCGGCCAATCCAGACCGATCGCAAAACGCGAGCGAGTGCTTCCATCGCTATTCATCGGAAGATACGAAATTAAAAACCGCGATCCGGATCGACGATGTGCACTCAAACCTCGCGGTGCAATGCAAATACGGTGATCCGCATCATCGATTTCGATCAGTTCAACAGTGCCTTGCAACGGTGCTTGCAACTTGCCTTTCATTCCTTGATGCCAAGCTGAAATACTAGCCCCCTCATTTTGCCAAGCGGTTCGCCAAACGCAACTATAGGATTCTAGCTTCAAGTTTTCGGCAACGATCTCGATGTCAACCCAACGCGATCCCTTCCATAATGTATATCTTGTTGTGACGCGAGCCGCGGTTCCGTCGGAGTGTTTGTAAGAACCTATAACCTCAATGATGCCAACCAACGGAGACGCCTCCACCAAACGGAGCTTGATGTCGGACAGGTCGATACAGTCTGCGTCATCCCATTTACGAAGCAAATCCGCCGAACCGCGTACCAATGAAGTCATCCCGCTCATGTGGCTACCACGTTTATTCGCAATAAAGACCGATCGCAAATGCCCCTTTTTCGGATCGATCTGGATTTCCATGAACTCATTTGCCAATGTCCAATCGGATTGCGCAATGCCCGATCTTGCTCCGGCTACCCTTTTCCAAAAAGAGGGTTTGGCGACTGGTTTGACCTGCGTGACTGAGTTCGAACCACCTGACTGCACACACCGAAAACGAACGAAGCCAAAGGGTGGAATATCGATCACAACTCGCGATTTTCCAGCGTTCGACTCCGAAGCATAAATCCTGGTGCAAGAACTCGCATCTACAGTACCCGGAATGTCATTCAAGAACACGCGTTGAGCATGATTCGATGGATTGACCATCAAGTAAGCTTGATCGCTTGTTGCGGATTCGGCTTGTTGTGGCGAGATCCTGGGACCAGCTAGAACCCGTTGAATTCGGGCCATAAGCGTGGACCTGCATTCCGTTATTCTTTTGTTCAATCCCTCCGAAGAATACGGCTCATCAAACCAGCCATCGATCCGGGAAAGCAAGTCTGCAAACTCAATCTGTGGAACCTCGATTGTTTCCGCTGTGTTCGAGGCTTGATTAGCAACTTGGTTCCAAAGGTGATAAAGCGACCACATGCGTTCAATCTGACTCCGTTGTTGTTCATAATCAATCAATCGATTGTGAAGCTGATGTTGTTTTTGCATATCGGTCGGGACAGGAACTTTGAATGCATTGGATGGGAAGCTATCGCTCGAATAGGGTTGAGTCGTTGAAGCAAAATAGTCTTCGGCTGAATGAAATTTCCCAAGTGCTGGGGTACGCGCAATAACACGCGTTAGGTCATCCAAAGCCACCACTCGAATGCCTGGCCAATGCGCAAGGATCAACGTGGGTATGTGGTGGTAGTCTAATTGAGTAGACAGTGTGGCCGCTAAATCGATGTAGCTATCTGCACTCGCCGCATCCAAAACGTGCCCGAGTACGGTGTCGAGCGATTTTCCATCACTGGACGCTTGCCATCGTATCTTAGCGTGATCTTTTTCGGGAACGGTTCCCGCAGACCACGCGGCAAGCAGCGCACCTGTGTATCCAAATTGAGTCAGCCAAGTTGGATACGCAGCGAGGAACCCTGGCTGGAATCGTGTGAAGACCTTCGGAGGTGCGACGCCGAGCTCCGCGTACGATCTGAGCCCATGTCCAAGTTCGCGCACAATGGACGACGCGGACAGATAAGCGTGCGGGCGTTCCTGTTCAAGTCCGCCGACCAAAGAGCATTCCTTGTTCGCCAGCCTTTGGCTCAACCCTGTCCAGGCAACTGCATTTTTTTCCTTAAGATTGCCTAACAGTATAGATGTAGCAATGACATTGAAAGGGTGTTCTACGTCCAGTTGACGATTCAACGATTGGCCCAACGTACTTGGAGCCAGCAGTACAACATCGAGCAAATACGCTTGCTGTGAGCAATACCGATCCCGCTCTTGCGATAAGGAATCAAAGCTAGCTTGCAGCCATCGCTCGGTCTCCTCAGCATCTTGCGCCAGGGACGCGCGAGCCGCCGAAAGCACTTGCTCGGTGAACATGATCCAATCGATGTTCCACGAATAGCGAAGCTTTCGGGCCAGGATTTGGATTTGAAGCACTGCGTAGCCCAAGGCATAGAAATCATCGTTAAGAAGCGGTGCTGGCTGGCTTAACGGGGATTGACCATCCGCCGGAGGTGACACTACTGCGATCAGTGATTCAACAAGTTCGAAACGTGACAGGGATTGCGATTCGATGACCGAACACTGGTTCATTACCAGTTGTTCGCGTACTGAACTCTCTAATTTGGACTTGGACACCTCTGGGCAAAGTACGAGAGAGTCGTACAGGTCAAGGGAACTGCCGTCCGCTTTTTTCCATTCGGGAAGAGTTCCGAGGGATTCTAAGAGTCTTGGATCCCATTGAGCAGTCCAAGCGCACAGGAAATCGGCAGCCAAGGCATGCCCCATGCGGGTTGGCAAATCTTCCAAAGCGGAGCTAGGGATTACGAAAACCGATCGTTTCAGTTGGGTCATTTGCTTGCAGGAATACGAGTATGATTATCAAGAAACCATACTACCACAAGCGCCCAGATTCGCGACTATAAACATTGCAATTGCGACTTGTTTAACCCGCGCAGCGGCTTGTTTAAGCCGCGCAGCGACTTGTTTAACCCGCGCAGCGGCGGGCGGGCCAGTACCCCGGCCTATCCAGTAGCGACTTAGCAACCGTTTTCTGTAACGCCCGCGATCGAGGCTTGAGGGCCTCGATCGGTTAAACATAGGAGCGATCGAGGCTTGAGGGCCATCGATCGGTTAAACATAGGAGCGATCGAGGCTTGAGGGCCTCGATCGGTTAAACATAGGAGCGATCGAGGCT
>JAYVBW010000880.1:0-1918 GCA_043750255.1 Pirellula sp. | reverse complement strand
GAAGCAAATGGTAAGTTCACCGATGTTACGGAATGGTCTGGGATCGCAACGGGAGGTTACGGAATGGGAGTGGCTGTTGGCGATATCGACAATGATGGCGATCTAGATCTCTATTTGACCCGCTATGGCGACGACCGGCTTTTCCAGAATCGCGGTGACGGGCGATTCGACGATATTACCGATCAAGCTGGCATCGCTAATCCGCAATGGGGAACGGCAGCCAGTTTTTTCGACTACGATCGCGATGGCTGGCTCGATCTCTTTGTGGCGAATTATGTAGACTACTTTCCCGGAAGTGTTTGCGAAGGCGGATCGGGACGCCGCGACTTTTGCGGTCCCGAATCACTCAAGGGAACTGTAGGCCGCCTTTATCGAAATCTCGGAAAGCCAGCTAACGATTTTGCTCGCTCGACCTTCGAGGATGTGACCATTGCCAGCGGGATCGCTCGTCGCGTCGGCAAAGGACTCGGTCTATTGTGCCGAGACTTCGACGGTGATGGACGGCCTGACATCTTTGTAGCCAATGACGGTGAAGAAAATTTCCTGTGGATACAACATGATGGCCATGTCTTTAGCAACGAAGCAGTTCTGCGAGGTGTAGCTTTGAATCGATTTGGAGAGGCTCACGCAAACATGGGTGTAGTCTCAGATGATTTTAACAATGATGGCGTGAGCGACTTGTTTGTAACCGCCTTGGCAGGCGAATACAACATGCTTTTTCAAGGAACGCAGGTCGGACAATTCAGTGACAAGACCGTCTCAGCAGGACTCGCGGTCTCCAGTCTTCCGTTTACTGGCTTTGGTGTCGCTTCCGCAGATTTTGATCACGACGGCGATGTCGATCTCGCCGTTGCAAACGGAGGAGTAAACCGAGGTTACCAAACGGATTCTCGTGACGTCAACGAATTCTGGAGAGATTACGCACAGCGCAATGAATTCTATCTCAATAATGGGAAAGGAGGATTTGACCCTCAACGGCGATTGGGTGGCAGCGACTTTACAGAGCGCATAGAAGTATCTCGGAGCCTCGTTAGCGGTGATATTGACAACGATGGTGATGTTGATTTGTTGGTCACCAACTGTGCCGGACCTGCGAGACTGTATCGAAATGACTTTCCGAAACTTGGCGGTTGGCTCATCCTTTCTGCCGTGGACCCTAGTTTGAAACGGGCTTCAATTGGCGCACAAATTCAAGTGCAAATTGGCGATCGCTCGATAATGCGTGAGCTCAATCCGTCCACTGGTTATCTAGGCTGCAACGATATGCGTGTCCATTTTGGATTAGGCAATGCTTCTCGTTACGACGCGATTCGAGTTTTCTGGCCAGACGGTTCAATGGAGTTGGAGGAGTTTCCGGGGGGAGCCATCAATCAATCCATTACTCTGAAGCGAGGTAGTGGACGCATCCTCGGTGGAGATGCACGATGAGCAATATGCAGTCCGATACGGCTGAACACTTGAAAAGGAGGTCGCGAGGCTCAATTCGTTTGTTTGGGGTTGGGATTGCGTTATTGCTCATAATTGCTGTGACAGTCGTTTGGTTTGGCTCGATTGCAATGGATTCCATTCCAACGATTCCGAAACCTGATCTCACAACCGCGAACAGCCACGTCGCAATCGCGACAGCACAGATGCAAAAAACAGTGGAGCAAAATCCCCGCTCTGCTGACGCTTGGGGCAAATATGGTGAAGTCCTGATGGCCCACTCATGGAACTCCGAGGCAATGATTTGTTTCGAGCGTGCCGCAAAACTTAATTCCAGGGAGTTACGTTGGCCCTACCTCGCTGCCACTCTGCTTGATCGACAGGAACCTATACAGGCGTTAGCGAAGTATGACATCGCAACGAAAATTTCATTGCAATACGCTCCTCTTTGGATGCGCCGTGGCAATACTCTCTTGCGCCTTAACCGGACCGA
>JAYVBW010000879.1:0-10160 GCA_043750255.1 Pirellula sp. | reverse complement strand
ACAAACTCAGGCAATTGTCGATTTAGCTCTCCCCTATTCGGCACCCTGGTAAGTTCATCGATACAAGCACGCTCTCGCAAGGTGACAATTTTCTGTTCCAAAAGAGCGGTTTCACTGATGTCTTCAAGGATCATCGCACCACCGCAGAGGTTTCCGTCATTGTTGAACACAGGAACTGCCTCTAAATTAATATGCAACAAATCGGACCCGTCTCGCCGAATTGCGAGCCGTTGACGAACGATTTCACCGGTTTGGACCAATTCCCGAAATGGACATTGTATTTCATTCAATGCAAATCCTTCGCTATCGCAAAGTCCCGCAAAGGAAGGACTCCAGTACCGATGAAAAACCGTTTCAGCCCCGACTCCGGTCATACGTGATGCCGCACTATTCCAATCTAACACACGAAACTCTGAATCAACAAAGATCACTCCATTTTGGACGTGGTCCATCATCTGCCGATAAAATGCACCGTTGAGCGTTTGCACTAAAGCGCTTCCAGCTAATTCGCTTCGGCCCGAAATATTTTTCAAGTCAATGTCATCCACATTGAAAAGATTACGTTGTTCGCTTGGTTCGATTTTCGCCAACCATCGATTTTTAGCATTTTCGACCACGTCACTCCTTGGCTTGAGTACCACCTCTGCGAAGGATCGAACCAATTGTGGATCAAACTGCGAGCCGCTATTTCTAAAAATCTCGGCTAACGCCATCTCGGAGGTCAATGACCGGCGGTAAACCTGTCCCGTTACCATTGAATCATAGGCGTCGATTATGTTGATCAATCGGCTGGCCATAGGGGCAATTTCCAAAGAATTGGCGCCGTTGGACTGTTCAAATCTCGTTCCCACTCCTTCGATGGCAAACAGCAATTCATTCGACGCGCCAGCCGCTTTGAGTATCTCTACTCCAACTTGCCGATGCAGGCTCATCATCGCATGTTCGTTTTCAGTCAGCTTTTCCGGCTTTTGCAACACGCGATCCGGAATGCCTATCTTTCCAATCTCGTGAAGCAGTCCAACCGTCTCGAACAATTGGAGATGTTCCTCTTTCAGCTTTAAACTAATCCCCCAATAGGAAGCCCACATTGCCACTCGAAAGGAATGGGATGCCGCAGGTCCGTGCTTGGCACGCAAAGACACGTAGAGACTGGAGAGAACGCCGAGGCGTGTATGAACCATATCGTGGTCCGAACGCGGGGTAGTCGACGAGCCTGTCGTACCTCCTACTGACGCGCAAATAAACGGCCACGGTTCAGCTTGGATTGCACTCGCGGAATTTGCATGGATCGACGTGTTGTGGGTCATCGCTCAAACTAATGTTGGGATTGCAGACGACAGCCTACAAAATTGCGAAGGGGATCGCATGGAACATCCATGTGGAACCGTAGGCCCGTATCGCAATTCAGGCAAATGAATCCTATCGTTTCGATGGAAACGCTTCTAGGTTGCAATCAAACAATCCAAAATAGCGGGATTGTAAGGGTTGCGTATGGCCACAAGGCAAAACAGGAAGTCGAGGTTTCTACCCAGCGTTACTGCTTTACCAATAGCGATCGTAGCGATTATGATGGACAATATACTCTTCGGAGAGAACCACGGATAAACGGATACTTAAAGATCAATTAAAAGGGGCCTCAAAGCGCATGAAGATTTTGTCTCAGTTAAGTTGCGTTTCCTTTTGCTTGGGCGTTTTCAGCTTAAGCGGCTCGGGTCTACCGGAGGCGTCTGCACAATTGCCGACGGGTTGGAAAGCTCATGATTGGGAACGGGAACGACCCCAAGTCGTAACGCCAGGACCTTCCAACTTGCCACTCGCTGCTCCTTCCGATGCCATTATCCTGTTCAATGGAAAAAATCTAGACGAATGGCGTTCTTCAGACGGTGGACCCGCCAAGTGGATCGTTAAAGACGAGGTTATGGAATCGGTACCAGGCAGTGGGTACATCTTTTCCGCCAAATCGTTCGGAGATGTTCAATTGCACGTCGAGTGGGCGGCGCCAGAGAAAGTCGAGGGGAAGAGCCAAGGTCGCGGTAATAGCGGCGTTTTCCTTCAAGGGTTATTCGAAGTTCAGGTACTCGACTCATTCGACAATATGACTTATGCAGATGGACAAGCCGCTTCCGTGTACGGCCAGTATCCGCCTTTGGTGAATGCCAGCCGCAAACCAGGCGAATGGCAATCGTACGAAATCATTTTCCGACGCCCGTTCTATCAGGACGGCAAACTTGCTCAGAAAGCACGTATCACGGTGCTACACAACGGTATTTTGGTTCAAGACAATGTTCGCCCCCTCGGACCGACCTCGTGGTTGCAGCATAAGCCATATGAGGCAGGCCCAGAAAAATTACCTCTATCATTCCAAGATCACGGCAATCCGGTGCGTTATCGAAATGTTTGGCTTCGAGAGCTTCCTTCAGAAACAATTATTCAGCCAGAAAAGCCGTATGACCCGGTTATTGTGTCCCTCACCAAGGAGCAGCAAGCCAAAATTGTTGGCAAGTACGTACGTGTCGGCGGCGGTTTGTGGGAGATCACGCAACAAGACGGTAAACTATTCTTTTCGGTTTCTGGCACACCACTTGAGATGATAGCGCACAGCTCTGAAGAGTTTGGGCTAAAATACACCGCTGGAAAACTGACCCTCAAATACGACCCATCCGGAACTCCAACGGATTTGCAGTTTTACATGGGGGGCGATGTTTCGAAAGCGACTCGCATGGAGTGAGTTTTTCGCATACAGTTGCAAGATAGCCGTATTCCCCAGCCAGAAACCGCCACACTATGAATCCCGTTATCTTTACAATCCTGTTCGTTTTCGGATTGTTCGTCTTTGTTTTCGGCATCATCATCCTGGCCGTTTTTTCGCGTTACTTTTGGCTCTGGATCCAATCGGTTATGACCGGGGCCAAGGTTTCGGTTATTGATTTGCTCGGAATGATGTTCCGACGCGTTGATGCAAAGACCATCGTTCGAGGCAAGATCATGGCGGTCCAAGCTGGCATTCGCGACGAAGACTTGACCACGAAAGCACTCGAAGCCCACTATTTGGCCCGGGGGAACGTGCCACAAGTGATTCGAGCTCTGGTTGCCGCTCGGAAAAGCAAACAAATCACATTGTCGTTTCGCGAAGCGGCGGCGATCGACCTCGCCGGTCGAAATGTCCTGGATGCCGTCCAAACCAGCGTCTATCCAAAAGTAATTGACTGCCCTCCCAAAGGAAGTGCTGTCGCCTTTCTTGATGCCATTGCAAAAGATGGGATTCAACTCAAAGTCAAGGCGAGAGTAACAGTCCGTGCCAATTTACAAAGACTTATCGGGGGGGCCACGGAAGAGACGATCATCGCTCGCGTTGGCCAAGGGATCGTTAGTGCCATCGGCTCCTCGGAAAGTCACAAGATCGTTTTAGAAAACCCAGACGTCATTTCCAAAGCGGTCCTCGCAAGCCGTCTTGACGATCAAACAGCCTTCGAAATCGTTTCGATCGACATCGCCGATATCGACGTGGGCGAGAATATTGGCGCAAGACTTCAAGCGGACCGCGCCGAAGCAGACACGCGGGTTGCCCGTGCCAGAGCCGAAAGCCGAAGAGCAGAAGCGGTTGCTACTGAACAAGAGATGATTGCAAAGATCGAGGAAAGCCGGGCTGAAGTGGTCTCGGCCGAAGCAGAAGTTCCAAAGGCAATCGCAGACTCATTGCTCAGCGGTCGACTCAGCATTATGGACTATTACAAGCTACGCAATATTACCGCTGACACAGAAATGCGACAAAGCATCGCGGGTACCAGCACCACTGGCCCCT
This sequence comes from Pirellula sp., assembly GCA_043750255.1. GTDB lineage: Bacteria > Planctomycetota > Planctomycetia > Pirellulales > Pirellulaceae > JBKCUI01. The sequence continues at coordinate 6,358 of JAYVBW010000879.1, read as the reverse complement.
CCAATCCAACCAGATCCAATTGATCGCTAATGCTACCCGCGTCAAATAGTCCAAGGAATCCAACATGGCAGATGACCTCGACGATTTCTTAAAACAAGCTGCACTGCGCCGACAGCAACGACAACAGCAACGCTCCAATAGTCCCCCAGTCGTCAGGCCTGTTCCGGAGCCCACCCGCTCGGCACCAACTCCTCGACTGCAGCAGCAGGATCCTATTCCGAATGCAAAGGTTGTCGATTACTCCAAGCCATACGCTGCCACCGTTGGCAATCTATCCTCCAGCCTTCCATCCACCTCGCTTGAGGGTGGTGTGGATCAAGCGGATGAGCGGATGAATTCGCGTTTGCAACAAGTCTTCCAGCACGAGATAGGTAGTCTGCGACCATCAGAGCCCAAGTCGCCTCCCAAGAAGAAAGCAAAAAAAGAACAACGGCTTCAGGAGACCCCCACAACACTAGCCGAAGTGCAACCTACAGCCAAGGTTTCGTCAGCATCCTTAGTCGCTCAGTTGCGTGACCCTCAATCGCTTCGGATGGCGATCATCGCTCACGAAATCATGAAACGACCCTGGCAATGAACATGCCTGATTTTGCGAGGGGCGTCAATGGGTTATTGCCCGCAATTGCGCAGGACGCGTCCTCAAAGCAAGTCCTCATGTTCGCATGGATGACTTTGGAAGCTTATCGGGAAACGGTGCAAACCGGATTTGCGACGTACTACAGTCGCTCTCGAAAACGGTTATGGCGAAAAGGCGAAGAGAGTGGGCACCGTCAGCGAATCATTCAGATTCGAATTGATTGTGACGCCGATTGTATTCTACTTTTGGTGGAACAAAGCGGTGCCGCTTGCCACGAAGGCTATGCTAGCTGCTTTTTTCGAATTGTCTCCGACGGGGCCTTTGTTGTTGACCAATTGCGTGTCGTTGATCCTGAGAAAGTCTACAAAAAACCACACGATTAGAGCATGCCCGAATTACCTGAAGTTGAGACCATGCGCCGAGGCCTGCTGCCGACAATCGGAGGCATCGTCACTGCAATCAACGAGCCGGTCATTCCCTACCGTCCGATCAAGATAGAGCCAACCATCCAGCAGTTTCGTAAGCGAGCTTTGGACGCAAAAATCCTGGCCGTAGATCGAATTGCAAAGCGAATTCTGATCCGACTGAGCACGGGTGATTCGATCGTCATGCAGCCAAAAATGGCCGGGATCGCAATGATCTCGGATCCTCCCAGCCCGCAACATACGCGAATAGTTTTCGAGTTACAGGGGGCCACCGTGGACCGATTTCTTTATTGGGATAGACGTGGTTTAGGTACTGTTTGCCTCTGGGCATCGGACCAAATAGAGCAATATCTCGGACCGGATAAGCTTGGTCCGGATGCGTCCATAGTGGATCAAAAAACGTTCGTAGATCGCTTTTGCGAGATTAACCGTGAGGTTAAGATCGCACTATTAGACCAAAAAGTGGTTTGCGGTATTGGGAATCTGTATGCTGTTGAAATTCTTCATGCGGCCAAAGTACATCCTGTGTCCCGATGTAATGCCATTCCGAAATCGATTTGGAAGCGGATACACCGTGAAACAATTCGAATCCTTTACGAAGCGATCGAAAACGAAGGTTCGACGCTCACCGACGGCACATACCGCAATGCAATCAACGGCGAAGGCAATTACCAAAACCAACATCGCGTTTATGACCGAGAGGACAATCCCTGCAAGACATGTCGAACGGGGATTATTGAACGCATTGTTCAAGCTCAGCGAGGCACGTTTCACTGCCCAGGATGCCAAGTTAAATATTGACAGCTCTCGTTGATCACCACCCTTTGTTGAGCACCACCATTGTCTTCGAACTGGAAATGTTCCTACCTCGCATTTTCCTACCCCAATCGCATTTCAGAAATCCGGATCGTGCACAATGATTTGTTCAATCGCGATCGCCCATTTAAGAATCAATCGAGGTAGGAAAATTTCATGGTAGGAAGATGAAAGCAATCTACTTTCGGTGGTGTTCGCTGAAAAGCGTCTAAATATTAGCCATTTTGTATTTTGTATTTTGAATTTTTCATTTCGCAGTCTTCATTTTGCATTTGCTTTTAGCTATTTGCTATTTTCTATTAATTACCTCCTATTGTTTATTCCTTACTCTCACCTGATCCCTACTCAGCCCCATGTTCAAAGCCTGTCATTGCTGTGGTCTCATTCACGAGATCGCTGCGTTGCAATCGAACGAACGCGCGCAATGCACGCGCTGCGACAGCGTTATCGATCAGTCGAGAAATTTTAAGCGATCTCAAGGCCGCACAGCGGCGGCTGCCGTTGCTGCGATGGTGCTGTTACCTGCTGCCGTCCTGCTGCCAATCCTCGAAATTGAACAGCTCGGTCATCGTCATCGCAGTAGTATAGTTGGCGGAATTGTCGACCTATACCAGACGCGAAGCATTCTCGTTGGTACTGTTATTTTGCTCTTTTCCGTTGTGCTGCCGCTATTAAAAATCCTTGCTCTGATCGAACTGAGCTGGCTCTGTTCGTTGCAACAACGCCATCGAGCATGGACCTACCGATGGATGGAGCAAATTGGGAAGTGGAGCATGATGGATGTTATGCTACTCGCATTGCTAGTCATGATGTTCAAGTTGAATGGAGTGGTTCAATTCCATTTCGGTCCGGCATTGATCGCATTCGTATTGTGCGTTTCGATGAGTATGATTGCTGCAATTTGTTTCGATCCGCACGCGATTTGGGAGTCGCCATGATCGCTCCGATTCCCGCTGCCGAACCTGCTGCTTCAACGCCCACTCAGAGCGCGAGCAGTACCAATTTCCCCGCCGCCATTGTCAAATCAGTTTCGGCGGAATCCGCTGGATTTCGGTCTCGGCTTTGGTGGTTGACCTTGCTTTGTGGACTGATCAGTTTGGGCTTGTTCTGGTATTCCAGGCAGAGCAGTGGCGATCTGGTTGCGATCGATTTTGACGATAGTTACGGCCTCAAACCGGAAGATCGGTTAAAATATCATGGAGTAGAAATTGGTTCTGTCGAAAGGATAGAACTGAATCGGGACCTCAATGGTGTTTTAGTGCACGTGCGGATGACTCCGCAATCGCGTTCGATGGCGGGTGAGGGGGCAAGGTTTTGGATTGTCCGCCCATTGCTGGCGATCGATTCCATTCAAGGTCTTGATACAATCCTCGGTGCCAAATACCTTGCGATTGAGCCTGCTCCGAGCGGGGCAAGACCAATGACCCGGTTTAAAGGTTTGCAGTCGCCACCGATAGTAACCCCACGAGACGGATCGCTTGAAATAATTTTAGATGCGAACACGCGTGGCGGACTGGAGAGCAATGCCCCCATTTTATATCGCGGATACCGGATCGGAAATGTAGTTCAAGTTGGCTTTGCAAGCGATGCAAGGACCGTTCAAGCCCGATGCGCCATCGATCCAGAGTATCGCGATTTGGTTCGAGCAAATAGCAAGTTTTGGAACCGGAGTGGCTGGCATCTAGACGTCGGGTTGTCCGGAATTAAATTGGACGCGGATACCCTTGCGCAAATGCTGTCCGGAGGGGTCGAGATGGCCACTCCGACTGAGCCTGACCGTATTGTTAATACCGGCCATCGTTTTAAACTCTATGACAAAGCCGAGGCGGACTGGAATACTTGGCAGCCGTCGCTTGCGCACGGTGAGGCATGGAATCGTCTTGCATCAAAAATGCCTCAGCCGATTCGACTAGCTTTGCGTTGGCAAGAGAGATCGTATGGCTTTCGCAAGAATCAACAACGCATTGGCTGGTGCTTGCCCTTGGATGATGGCACAGTCATCAGTCTCGACGAACAGATTTCTGCACCGAAATCTGCGTTTGCGGATTCGGTAGTATTTGAATTGGCAGGGCTATCGCTTGCATCAAACAAGTTGAATATTCAAAGGCAACTGACAACAGAGAACGCCTCGAAATCCATTGCGGCCCGATTTTCGATCTCTGAGTTGCTCCCCGTAGAAGTCAACCGTTGGCCGAGCAAAATGATATCGAATAAACTCCCTGACAAAGTGTGCGACGTTTTCTTAGCACACACGGACGCATCGATGGCGTTGGCAATTGATGCCGCTCGATTAAGTATCAGCGCACGAGGTTGGAACGTCGACGATATGATAACTATTGATCGCGACTACCATGGAATTCCCGTTGTCTCTGCGGAAACATCGCAGGTGATTGGGATGCTGTCGATCGAAAAAACAAGCCGTGTGATTATCGGCCTTTAGTTGACAGACTACCCGAGTTTGGCTTCCTCAAACGGCACAATCGATACTCCCACTTGTAACCGTCAGTATCTTTTTTTAAGAAAACCCCGCCCCAGTGCAAATAGTCAGCTATGGTTAGGAACAGGGAAAGAAGCGGAGTTCCAACCGCTTTTTCGACTGAACGGATTTGCGACCTAAGACTACTTAGTGATTCAAAATGGATTTGAAACTTCTAAAACGAGCCCACTATTGCTATGCCGCAGTCCGCGACTGCGCCTGGCTAAATAAAGCCTTCGATAAGTTCGACGGCTGGGTATTCTCGCTCTTGGACCTTCGGATGCCAAAGGATCCGAACAAGCCAGATATTGTCGAGCTGGAAAGGCGTATTCTCTACAGCGCCAGTCCGTTATTAATGGGCGGTGACGGTGAAATCGCAGATCCCTATTTAGATCATGCTGATCAATCGAATATGAGCCCAGAACAATGGGAATCCTTTCTCATTGAGGTAACGGGCGACTCAAAATCCGAAATGCTTTTAAATATGGTGGCAGAAATCCGAGCCGCTCGCGGCTTGGGTACTCCATCCCCAAAATCAAACGACGTCCCTCCAACACACCTCGACGCTCCAATCCACTTTGACGCGACTACTTTAGCGGCCGATGATGCTGGTGTCCATGCTGGTGGCGATGACAACGATTCCGAAAGTCTTGCCGACGATGTTCGCTTGGAACATCGATTAGAGAGCGGTTTCGATCAAATCGAACGGTTGCTAGACCGACTTATCGACTCCGACACCACCCAACTCGTTTTGCACGGCACAAGTGGTACAGACGGACTAGGAATACACTGGGTACACTACGGCTCAAAATTTGACGAGAGCTTCGATTTGCACCATTTAGGACTTCGAATTGACGAGAATGGCAGCACTCAGGCTTACGGTTGCAATGTTCCAACACATGATCGCGGTGAAACATTATTGCAAAGCGTCGCGGCATCGGTTGCCACACATTCGTATGCAACACATGCGGGGACCGCCGATCCCATCGACAATACCACCAATTTTTCAGTAACCCATGATTTTTCGTCAACGGACAAATGGTCCCTTGAATTGCACCTCGGTCAATTCGAAACGCTGAATGAATTGCACATTCAGTTACAAAGAAGCTTCGAAGGCCTGTTGGCGCGCTACTCGTTAGCCAACGACCCTGTAGCCATTACCAAAAACCCCGCTTTCGAACTACTCAGTACCGATTCAAGCATGAGTGTCGAATTGTGGCAGACCTTGCCAACGTCCACGTCGTCGCTAGTAGCGTTGGACACCCCAGCGATCTCTGCACCGATGCTAGAACCATCGATCAGCGACGCCAACCTGTTCATTATGGTCGATTCGCAATCGCCCACCGGCAGCTTCACTATCCTAGCCATCGAGCCGCAGGCGCTAACCGCCAGTATCTACTCGCCCGTTGTCGATATACCCATACCACCCGAGGCTAGCGCCTACGGCTCAACCGACATAATTGCTCCCCTCGCTCAAGCTACGGAATCCAGCACACAATTCATCACTCCCCTCGCCCCTTTGGGGAGAGGGGTTGGGGGTGAGGGGCTAAATCAAGAAATCGTCTTCGTCCAAGCCGGTTTGCAAGACTCCGACTCTCTAATAGCTGACATCGAATCGCAAGCTACGGCGCAAGGACGATCGATTTCCGTAGTACTATTGAACGGCAGTGAGAGCGGTTTTGATCAGATCGACAGCGTCCTTTCCCAATACCACGACCTAAGTGCAATTCATTTCGTTTCGCACGGCACCGACGGCATGATCCAGCTCGGTGGCTCATGGCTCTCTGCCAGCAATGTCCAAAACCACCTCGCTAATCTACAGCAATGGGGCATGGCCCTAAGTGAAACCGGCGACATCCTCATTTACGGATGCGATGTTGCATCAGGAACAGCAGGTCAATCGCTGCTCGAAACCATCGCTGCCGCAACGCATGCCGACGTCGCGGCATCCACCGATAAAACAGGTGATCTAAGTCGCGGTGGCAACTGGACCTTCGAAATGCAATTGGGCGAAATCGAGACTCTCAATGCCTTTAGTATCAATCTACAAGAAAGCTACGGCGG
>JAYVBW010000878.1:0-6995 GCA_043750255.1 Pirellula sp. | reverse complement strand
AATAGGTATGCGCGTGCACTTGATCGTAGTACCCAAGGAAGACATCGAAGCCGTGCTTTTCAGGCACGCCTGTCGAATCGCGCCCGCCACAACCCCACTTGCCGAATCCACCCGTCGCATATCCCCGATCTTTTACGATAGAAGCAATTGTCGCTTCATCAGCTCGCAACGGCGTTCCGCCATCATTGGCGCGAACCGACGTGTGCCCGCTATGCTTTCCGGTCAAAAAGCAGCATCGCGTCGGAGCACAGACCGATGAACCAGCAAACATATTTTTGAACACGATTCCCTCCCAAGCGAATTTGTCAAGGTTGGGAGTCTTGATGTTGGGGTTCCCCATGAATGATGGCTCGTAGTAGCCCAGTTCGTCGGCCATGATGTAGACTACATTGGGGTGCTGATCAGCCGCAGTCAGTACGGAACTGAAGAGCAAAACGGAACTGAGCAATAACGTGCCACCCGATATAGCCCATTTTTGGATCCTGTTTTTGATCGGTAACATTATCAATATTCTTTCGGATAAACTTGGCTTGGGAGAGTCCGGTGGAGCGAATCAAGTGAACTCGGTTTGTGAACGAGACATTCTAGACGAACTCGACGAATCAGGTTACGCGTGGTTACGAGATAGTATCGCATCGGAACAACGCCAAGCGATGTGCGAAAAGATGTGGGGACCTTGCGGTCGAATACGCTCGCATCCATTACAATGATCTGGCAATGGCCAGGAACGTGTTCGGCCGCTTTGTCAAGCCAGAAATCATCAGAGTCGATTCGACACCAAGGAATGTACAGTGGGTGACAAGATAACGCTGCGTAGCCTTTTTTTCGTGACTGCTCTGACCGCAATTCTGCTCATGGTCGTAAGGCTGGCGGTGCTCCATCAAGGCCAAAACGTTTGGGTTGCCATCGCTGTGATGGTGCTCATCCCGGTCGTGACGTTCGGTTTGTTTGGCCTGGTTTTTGTCATGCTTCTGCCGTTCGGTATCATCGCGGCTATGGCGCGAGAATCGGTCGCACCTGGAACCAGCCCCTTCGCCGAAGATAGGCTGCCAGACAAACAGATCGACGTTCTTGATCCCGAACGGGCCAACTAGCAAAAGGGATCGTCAATTGGTCGATGTCAACGTTCATTCTGCAGCCCAGCCCATGATCGAACTGCGGCGGATACACCGGTTTTTCGGGAATACCAAAGCCGTAAACGACGTTTCGTTTGAAGTTAACAGAGGGCAAGTTTTTGGTTTCATCGGCCCGAACGGTGCTGGGAAAACGACCAGCATGAGGATTTTGTCTACCCTGGAACTGCCAAGCTATGGCGATGCGTTTATCGATGGTTTTTCTGTGATCAACGACCCCGACCTAGTACGTCGCCGACTCGGTTTCATGCCCGACGGTTTTTCTATGTACCCGAACATGAACTGTGTCGAGTACTTAGATTTTTTCGCAAGGTCTTACGGCCTCATGGGAAAGGATCGCATCGCCGCACTTCGACGGACACTCAGCTTCACCGGGCTCGATAAAATTGCTTCGAAACCAATTACTGGCTTGTCGAAGGGGATGCGACAACGGCTTTGCCTGGGGCGATCAATGATCCATTCTCCCGCAGTGCTAATCCTGGACGAACCCGCCAACGGCTTGGATCCGCGGGCACGCATTGAACTGCGACAAATGATTCAGCAACTGGCGGTTGATGGGACGACAATCTTAGTGTCATCTCATATCCTCACCGAACTGGCCGAGATGTGTGATCAAGTTGGAATCATCGAGCGAGGTAGCTTGTTGGCCGTAGGAAGTGTGGCTGACATCCGACGTACGATCCAAGGTGCATTGCGAGTTGAAATGACGGCTCTAAATCGTGGAGAACAACTGCACAGTTGGCTCCATGAACAAGCGGGGGTTTTGAACATCAAACGGACTGGAAATACATTGTCCTTGGAACTTGAGGGCGGTGCGACGGAGCAAGTCGCTTTGCTCAAGGCTATCATTAGTGCCGACTTTGCTATCCTGGAATTTGCTGCCCACCGGGAAACACTCGAGGATGTGTTCATGAAAGTAACGACGGGCGCCATCCAATGACATCGATTTCTACCGATTCGAACGCCATTCCATTGGTTGTACCTCCTGTGCTCGCCCCAGACCAGCAAGAGCATGCGGCTGCAATTCAGCAATTGGTCGAGGGGGAAACCATTTGGGACAAGCGACTCATTGCTCTGAGCGATTGGATCAATCCGATTCTGGTAAAGGAGACGCGGCAAGCGCTCAAGAGTAGGCAATTTTCTTGGACCTTGATGTTATTAACCGTCGTGGTACTTGCATGGTCGATCTTAGCCATCGTCGGAATGATCCCCAGCATCTATTACAATTCCAATGGGGCCGGGATGCTGATCGGTTATGCAATCATATTGATTGTTCCTGCCCTGATTGTTATTCCCCAATCCACTTTTCGATCAATGGCGTCTGAACTTGAGGACGGGACGTTCGAAACGCTGTCGCTTTCGACCCTGTCGCCTAGACATATCCTGGTTGGCAAACTCAGCGTTGCTGCACTTCAACTGATTGTTTACTTGTCGGTGATTGCGCCCTGCATTGCATTGACCTACCTATTGCGAGGCGTAACGCTTGAGGTCATTGCGATGACGATTCTGATCATCGCTTCGTGCAGTTTGGCACTTTCCACCGTTGCAATCTCGGTAGCCGCATTCTCCCGTACGCGGATGCAGCAGGTTTTTTTCTCAATCATCCTGCTAGGTGGGCAGGTCTTCTGTTCCTTCTGGGCAGGTGCTGTTTTAATTGGACTAGTAGGTACGGGTGGGTATGGACTGGAGGGTTGGATCGCTTTTGGAATATTCTTGTTGGCGATTGTGTTGTACGGTTGGTTGCTTTTGCGATGCGGTGCTTGTGCGATTGGTGTTAGCAGCGACAACCGTTCCACTCCGATTAGAATTCCACTTCTAACTATTGGACTCGTCATGAGCATGATGGAAGGATTCATGATCGCGTCCTACGGTTCGGTCACTGACATACAACCGATGATCGCATCAGCGGTTACCTCCCTCTTTGTCCATTGGGGAGTTGCGGGAAGCATCATGATGGGAGAGCGAGGGACAATCCCTGCCCGTGCACGGCGATCGTTGCCAAGTTCGTTGTTGGGACGAGTTTTTTTGACTTGGCTGAATCCGGGAGCTGGGCCAGGTTATATCTTTATCCTGCTGAGTTTCATGGGGTCTGCTTTTACGTTGGTGATTGCACCATGGGTTTTGCTCCAGCCCAGCAAGAACAACATCGAGCTGTCGCTTGTCATCTACGTCACTGCGATGACTTGTTACTTGGCTCTCTACCTTGGCATAGTGCGATTAACCTGTATGGCATTCCTTAGGCGAGTGCTGGTTGGTCGCTTGGTAATGGCGTTGGCTATTACATTGGTAATGATCGTAATGTCGGTAGTTTTAACCTGTTCCTTGAGCTTGGCGGCTAATGATTACCAGACGTTGAAGTTTGATTGGTATTGTTTCCCTAACTTTTTTTGGACGTTGGGTGAATTGTTTCCGGACTACAAGTCCACATGGAATACACCGGAGGAGTTTTTTGCCATTTTCGCTCTCGTTATATGCACGATGTTGGTCGCATTTCTGAACATTCTTTTTACGGCCAGGGATGTGGTTTTGCTCCGCATTGAAACTCCTGAAAATGTGAAAGAAGAACGCAATCGACGTCGAGCCAAGCAAAGCCAAGAATGAGAATGAAGCCTCCCTATTCAGCGATGCTTAATACTCCGCTGGGGAAAAAATTCCACCAAATGCGGATTCTTATTGAGAGTGGACCTAAGGTGTCAAATCGCTGTGCGATAGTACTTGCACTGAGGTTTACACCACCTCCAACAAAAAAAACGCTTTCCCAGGAACGAAACACATGTTCTCGAAATGAGACTTTCTTGCCATCACGTAATGCGTTTTGGAAGAATTTTGAACGAGATTGAAGGTAAGCCTCCTGTGTTGCCACTTTTTTTAGAATTTCGCCAACCTTTCGCTACTCAACCACGAAGAACTTTAATGTATTTTCGAACTTTTGGTTAATCGGCTCAGTTTTGCGAACCATTGGAACGGTGTTAGCACTCACTGGTATTTCGATCAACATGTGACAACCTGTTTTTGCCCACACATTGCTATCAAACATCAAGGAAGAACCAAATTATGCTAGTATTAAGTCGAAAAGAAGGCGAACGGATTTCAATTGGCGACAACATCACGTTGATCGTTTCTAAAGTAAACGGAAACCGGGTCACGATTGGGATTGAAGCCCCGCGGGATATTAAAGTAGTTCGAGGCGAACTACAACTTCAAGCAGTGACTGAAATTGAGATCGAAGCCCTTCCAAGTCTTTCGAACTCCCGGCCCCGAGCGACGCTTCGCGATTTCGCGGCATCCGTCCTGCCCCTTCATCGCCAAGTTGGGTGATTGATAGGATCGGAAAATTTATTTCCCGACTTACGTTATGGCGTGTGGGTGGCTAGATTCGGTGTAAACGGATAATGACCTAGCCACAAATATTATCTCTATGCTGACTAAACTTCTAACCCAACTTGTTGCAAATTTCCGCAGAGAGCGGAGACATGGCCGCAAATCACGATCGCTTCATTTGGAGCGTCTGTCGTCTCGCTATGCGTTGACTGTGGAGGGTCAAGCGTTTTCGTTCAATCAAACGATAGACACTTCGGCGATTGGTGGGACTATTAGCGGTGTAGTCCAATGGGGTGACGGCACATCTAGTCCAACAAATGTGGGTGCTTCTCCTACAGCCGGTCCATTGTCCATCCGCTTTGACTATTCGATGGACGCATCAGGTTTTTTCGCAAGTCAGGAGCGACGAAATAGTCTCCAGTTCGCTGCCAATTCCATCATCAGCAAGTTCTCAGATCAACTAACGGCTATCCAGCCTACCGGTGTGGACCAGTGGACAGCGAAGTTCTTGAACCCCGCCACCGGAGCTCAAGATACTCGCAACAATTTAGTGATTCCTGCCAACGAAATTTTGATCTTTGCAGGGGCTCGTGGATTGAACTCGGGAGAGCTCGGGCGGGGCGAAAAAGGTGGTTTCAGCGCTTCCTCCACTAGCCAAGCATTTGTGGACACTGTAAAGGCTCGAGGTCAAACAGGCGCGCTTTTGAGTACTGCAACGGACTTTGGGCCCTGGGGCGGCACAGTGGCCTTCTCTTCGACAGCAAACTGGCACTTTGGGCTGACAACCGATGGCTTGGACTCAAATGAATTTGACTTTGTTTCGGTTGCATCCCACGAATTATTGCATTCTCTGGGATTTGGGTTGGCCAACAGTTGGAACGCGAAAGTTTCCGGCGGATTCACTGGAGTCAATTCTGTTGCAATCTCAGGCAAATCGCCAGTGCCGCTTAACGACGTCAGTCATTGGGCTGTTGGAACAATCAGCAACGGCCAGCCTGCAGCAATGTCTCCTGAAAGCATCAACGGTCAACGCAGGCTACTCACGCGTCTGGATTTCGCTGGAATGCAGGACATCGGTTGGCAGCTCATCCCTCAACAAGTTCAAGTCAATGCGTCGCACACTTATGGCGACAATGGTTCATTTGCCGCGAAACTACAATTGAATGGCTCCGTCATTGGAACGTTGTCCGTCCCGATCAACGTTGACGTCACCAATGCACCGCCAACGCTTGCACCTCGGCAAAATCAAAATGCGGTTCAGGGCCAGACGCTGACTCTCGCAAGGATTGGTCAGTTTACGGATCCGGGATTTGGAGCGAATCAAGCATCTCCGCCATTATTCGAGTCCTTTACGTATACGATCAACTGGGGTGACAATAGCCTTGCAAGTTCAGGCAATGCATCAATCGAAACATTGGGATCCCCCGGGGTCGACACCCGTGGATTCTTTGATGCCAGTCATCTCTATTCTCAAATGGGCCTCTTCACCGTGACTATGATTGTCTCCGATGATGATGGCGGCAAAAGTCAACAACAGTTCACCATTTCGGTCGGTCCTCCTCCGAGTCTTGAACTCCAAGTTGACAAAACTAGCATCGCTGAAGACGCTGGTGCCAACGCCGCCGTCCTTACGGTGAAACGCGTCGGGTTTGACACCTCCTTGCCGCTTTCAGTCTCATTGGCCAGCAGCGACACCACCGAACTGCAACTGCCTGGGTCGATTCTCATCCCGGCAGGTCGAACATCCGCAACGGTATTTGTGCAAGCGATCGACGATGCACTGTTAGATGGCACAATTCAAGTGCGATTATCTGCATCCGCTGGCTCCATCTTATCCAACAACCTCACAATTGATGTCTTGGACCGTGAAAACATCCTGCTCTCGATCAACCGTACCATTATTGCCGAGAACGCTGGTGCTGGAGCGGCCACGCTAACCGTTTCGCGATCAAATACAGACATCAATCAAAGCATCTCTGTTCAGTTATCGAGCAACGATACCAGCGAAATCAACCTACCTGCTTCCGTTGTTATCCCTGCTGGCTTTGCTAGCATTACAGTCGGCGTCGACGCTATCGACGATGCGTTATTTGATGGCACACAAATCGTCATCCTGACAGCGGCATCGGTTGGTTACGAATCCGCAACGGTTCAAGTATCGGTTACCGATTACCAACCTCTTTCGCTCGTGTTGCAAGCGAACGAAGTGAACGAAGAGGATCCCGTTCGACGTACGACTCAAGCAGAAATTTCGATTCGCTCACCGGCACCAACAGGTGGAGTAACCCTCCAGATTGTTGCGAGTGAGCCTAGTCAATTGATTGTTCCAGCCACGGTTCAAATTCCAGCGGGTTCGATGAGCATTTCATTTCCCGTCAGTGCCGTCGATGACTTTATACCCCAAGGAAGGCGCACGGTGCGCATCACGGCAACGGGTAGTGGCGTTATAGCTACTGCGGTAGACATAGTTATTACCGACAACGATCCAGCCTACTGGACAAATCCCATCAATCCGTTCGACGTCAATGGCAGTGGAGGTCC
>JAYVBW010000877.1:0-4005 GCA_043750255.1 Pirellula sp. | reverse complement strand
TGTGACTTTGGTCCTGATCTATCGCGAAGCTTTAAGGCTCTCAAAGTTTGGTTCACAATGCAAGTCTACGGGATGGACCGACTGGCGAAGATGATGGAGCAAACGTGCGAGCTAGCCGAATATTTTGCGACATGCATTGAGCAGTCATCGGAATTGGAATTGCTTGCTCCCGTAAACCTCAACATCGTTTGCTTCCGGTATCGATGCGACGATGCTGACCAAGTAAACGAAAAGATTGTAGTTGCCATTCAAGAATCCGGTATCGCCGCACCGTCGTCGACAATCGTCGGCGGACAATTTGCGATCCGGGCAGCTATTTTCAATCATCGCACATCGCAATTGGAAATCGACAGCCTACTCGAAGCGTCTTTGCGCTTTGGTCGATCTTTTTCACAAGGAAGCCAATTTTAAGCATGCTAATCACGACGAAGTTACAACCCCACAAAACGCAAGGTCTTATTGGTCTTGCCAAAATTATGCGACTGGCATTCAACGGAGATGATCTATCCAATATCACGTCGCAGCTTAAAAAACGGATAGAGGTTAATTCGCATGATTCAGCAGCAATGATGGATCTATCGATTGTACTTCAGTTAAGGGCGAGATCAGAACTTGCGAGCGAGTTGCAAAGTGAGGCACTCAAACAACATCAATTTTATGGTCTAGACACCAATCCGGACAATCCGGCTTTGAAACTGCTTGCGATCATGGGGCCTGGGGAAGTGATGGCAAACACACCCATCGAGTTTCTTGTCGAGGATTCGGATATCGCACTTAGCTTTTTGTACCTCGGCGAAGGGTTGCCAGTTCCAAGCCAAATACCGGACCACGATGTCGCCTTCGTGGCAGTTTGTGAATCAGACCGGAGTCAATTCTTGTTGACGCAGCTCATCGAAATCATGAGGCATTGGCCAATGCCGTTTATCAATATGCCGTCGCACATCGCTCAATTGAGTCGCGACAAGGTAAGCGAAAAACTGGCGTCTGCAAGCGGAATCGTAACCAGTCACGCTCGCCGAGTAAGTCGATTGGAGACCATCAACCTCATCAACACAGGCAGCGATTGTTTTCCGATGATCGCCCGGCCTGTCAACTCGCATGCGGGTCACGGTTTGGCCAGGCTGGACGATGGTGTGCAGGTTTCAGAGTACCTAAACTCGCACGATAGCAACGAGTTTTTCATTGCTCCTTTTATAGACTATCGCAGCCATGATGATCTGTACCGCAAGTATCGAGTCGCGGTCATTGACGGAGTGCCGTTCGCAGCGCACATGGCTATCTCTCAGCATTGGATGGTTCACTATTTGAATGCGGACATGCTCCAAAGTCAGAAAAATCGCGACAGCGAAGCAAAATTCATGTCGGATTTTGACACGGATTTCGCAGCTAAACATCGGGTGGCTTTGCAGGAAATAGACCGTCGAATGGGTCTGGACTATTACTCGATCGACTGTGCAAATACACCGGACGGTAAGCTGCTGGTTTTTGAGGTCGATAGCGGTGCAGTCGTACACTCCATGGACCCAGCCGAATTGTTTCCTTACAAAGCGCCTCAAATGAAGTTAGTGTTTGAGGCTTTCCAGCAAATGCTTCGACGAAAAGCCTGCAGTGCCCAAAAACAAAGGGTGGCTTAACATCGACGGATTGGACGCTTTTGAAATGTTGTTTTGGGTAATTTCTTGTTGACTTTGTTAATTACACTAGATTTAGTAAATGAGAAAAAACAGCAAGCAATCGTATTGGCTCGTGAAAACGGAACCGGACGTTTTTTCCATTGACGATTTGGCTGC
The DNA here is from genome assembly GCA_043750255.1 of Pirellula sp. Lineage (GTDB taxonomy): Bacteria > Planctomycetota > Planctomycetia > Pirellulales > Pirellulaceae > JBKCUI01. The sequence continues at coordinate 2,215 of JAYVBW010000877.1, read as the reverse complement.
TGCACCAAATCAAACGACCTGGTGGGACGGTGTACGGAACTACCAAGCCAGAAACTTCATGCGCGACCAGATGCAATTTGGCGATCGCGTGTTGGTCTACCACAGCAATGCAGATCCGTCGTGCGTTGTCGGAACAGCGACCATTGCCAGGACATCGTATCCGGATCCAACTGCATGGGATCCCGCCGACCCTCATTTCGATCCCAAAAGCGATCCGGACAATCCCCGCTGGTTCATGGTGGACATCCAATTCGAGTCTAAGTTCTCGGAGCCGCAGTCGCTGGAAATGCTAAGAGCCGTTCCCAAGCTTTCGCAGATGGAGTTGCTTCGAAAGGGAACCCGACTGAGCGTTCAGCCGGTAACAAAACAAGAGTTTGCGATTATTGAAAAATTGGGACGCAAAACGTCGTAGCGTCTGCGATGCATCAGCATCGCTTTCGCTGCTCTGTGGTTTCATCCTGTTAGAATTTTCAACTAACTTCGGGCAAATGTTCTCTTCAGCAAATGGCTGATGGATCGCACCCCTTCGTTTCGTAAAAGACTTGCTCGATAAATGTGGCCAGCTAACGTTACAATTCCATAAGTGGATGCAATCATCACGATCGCAGCCAATGGCGGTTGCCAGAATGGAACGGTCGTGCCTGACGCCAGACGCAACACCATCATCATAGGACAGGACGGTGGAAAAAAACTCAATGTCGTGGAAACAATTCCGTTGGGCTCTCGAATGGCAATGAACCAAACCATCATCGGTGCCATCAGCACTAACCACACCGGTAGCAGCAATGTCTGTGCTTCTTTTAGTTCGTTGACCGATGCACCGACCGTTAGGAAAATCGAACTGAAGAAGAGAACTCCGAGCAGTTGGAACAAAAGGAACCATGGCAAAACGGACAGAGGTATCTTGTCCGCTAAACCTTGATAGTTGAGAAAGAACAGTCCACCTGAGCCGTAGAGCACGAAAATGACAAGCGAACCAGCAACGTTTCCGAGCAGCTTGCCGCCCATGAGCTGCGAAGGAGTGACCGAGCCCAAGAGGACCTCGGAGATGCGGAGGCTCTTTTCTTCCATGGCACTCTCCAGCATGGGCTGGGCGGCCATGAGGATGACCATGAACATCAACATCATCACGCCAAACGGCAAGAACATATTGACGAGTGAATCGATGACGGAATGATCGTCAGATTTACCCACATCGGACGCTTTGATGGGCATGCTAGGCAGCAACTCAACTCTCGCATCGATCTGAGCAAAAATCTTTGGATCGATTTTATCCAATCCAAATTGTTCCATGCGAACTTCTCGTAACCGCTGGCTGATGAGTGTGCCCAGCCAAGCCCGAGCGCCGCTCATCAACGCGTCTTGACTGTAAAACTTGGCCTTTGAATTCGGTATAGGGGTTTTTCCTTCGGTCGATTTTTCCGTCGATTTTTCAGTCGGGGAAGCCTGTTTCGGATCGAGGAACGAATTCGGGATCTCGACCAATGCATAGATATCGCCATTTCGAATTTGGTTGTTGTATTCCAATCGTTGAGCGTTCGACAGTTCGTTTGATGCTGCAACAAACTCCCAGTTGTCCGCTTGTTGGTCCATAAAGGAATGACGCGAGTCGAGTTTGTTTTTTTGGGTTTCGATCGGTTCGGTTGGTATTGATTTGATTGACTTGCTGCGTTGCCTAGCTGCTGTTTCGATGATTGCAAATAGCTGCGTCGTCCCATCTGCGACGACGATTTTTTGAGTTTTTCCACCAGTGACCTGATTGAGTACCGGCATCGCCAATAGGCTTCCGAACATCAGAATCGGCATCATGACGAGCGTAAACAGAAAAGCTTTGGTACCGACCATGGCCACATACTCGCGGTGCGCAATTACCCAAAGTTTGAACATGGTTCTGTTGTTTCGACGTGACTAATTTGTGAAATGGATCCAAGATGGATTTCCCATTCCGTAACTGTAGCAAGTAGCGATAAAGGGCCTGGAGGGCCGACGGAATCCAGGCGGCGGTGTTAATCGCCCTTGGCGAGACGCCGAATAATGCACAAATCCTGAAGGGGTGACACAATAGAAGACCTTGGATCTACTTTATTCGCAATGCAGCTTGTCTAAATTGGCCGATTGGGTACACTTCTAATGCAATTGCACCACTCCTTTGGGGCAATTTACTGCATTTTGCTAGCAATGATGTGATTCCTATGGAACTCAAGCCTCAATCCAA
>JAYVBW010000876.1:0-2352 GCA_043750255.1 Pirellula sp. | reverse complement strand
TCCATGAGCCGAATTTTCAAACATGCTCGACAAACCAGAATGGTCTTGGCGAAAGACACTGAATTGTTGCATCCAATTGTGCGGCAGATAAGCGTCGAGCGACGCGTCGTACATGGCGGCTACCATTTCTGAAGCGGCCTTCGACGCATTCGGTCCGCTTATTTTTAACGTATAGGTTTCTTTTCGGCCTGGTTCTAGTTTCGATACGAAACGTTCCCACTTGAGCTTTAGTTCTTTATTCGACCATGGCACGTCGATGTGGCGTGATTCGACGTAGGCTCGATTCTCTCGAACAAAAGTGGTTCGCAGAGTGAACCCGCCGCGCATGCCTTCGACGATGTCTTGGGCGATAGATACCTGCGTAGTTCCAGGCTTGGTCCAAAAACTCTGCAGCAACTTGCCACGGTGCTCCACTTCAACGAATGCTCGTCCAGTTTCATAGCCTGTGCCCCAAATCGCTACGAGCTTCTCTCCCGGTTCCAATTGCCATTTGGGGGCGGCGAGCAGGTTCGGTAATTTCAGGTCTAGTTTGTTGGCCTTTAGATCGATGACGCGTAGGTTTAACTCTGACTTTACTGGCTTGCCAAATCGATCTTGCGACTCGATAACGGCTCGGTAAAGTCCTCGAGCGAGTTTGACGGATATCTCTTGTTTGCCATCGGCGGCTGTTGCAAATTCGGTGGTTGAAAGGACTTCGTCAAGTGCCCAAGTGCTTTGGTCAGAGGGATCGGGTAGAACTCTAGGTGCCGTGGCTTTGGCCGGTCGGATCTGTGGACGACCACGACCACGTGGCATAGGAGTGATGCGTTGTCCAAGAATATCTGGCCTGAGCACCGATGCGGGTTCTTTCAAGCGATAGACCTTTAGGGATCCTTTAGCGGATTGGTCGGTACCGTCGAGAGTCGTCGTATGGATCGAAAATTTGGTATCGCTATCTGATGCGAGCCATTCTTTGGCCGTGATGTTGGCTTGCAATGCTCTGTAGCCGACAGTGACCGAGCTCGTACCGGTCCTCGTTTCGCCTGTCGTATCCGTTACATCGGCTGTGATTTGAAAAGTAAAGTTCGGTTCGTCACTTTCTGGCACACTTGCATCTGGTTTAGCTGTAAACGTAAAGCTGAACGATCCATCGGCTTCGGTAGTCGCCCAGCCGTGTGAGATTTCTTGGGCGCTGCCGACCATCGGAGGCATTCGCCAAGCATAGCAATTCATGAACCAAATTGGCCAGCGAACTTGACGTGTGATGCGGTATCGCACTTTGGCTCCATTGATTGCAGATCCAGTGTAGCTTGTCGCTTTTCCCGTAATTGTGACTGAATCGTTCAGTTTGGAGGCCTCTTTGGGTGCCTCCAGCGTGACTAGAAATTTCGGCCGTTTGTATTCTTCGATACTGACTGCGGTTGTTCCAGTGCGACCATCATCGACAACGATATGCATACTACCCGTGCCGGAATCGCGTGGAGCGGTGAAGCTGCCGCTGAACGAGCCGAAGGCATTCGAGCGTAGTTCCACTCGCTCGATTTCGTTGCCGTTGATATCTCGAAACTGGACCGTGACATTTCGATTGGGGACTGTAGCGTATTTGTCTTGAACCGTATCAGCGAGCAAGCAAACACCTTTGAATTGAACAGTTTGGCCGGGGCGGTAGATGGACCTGTCGGTAAAGAGAACGTGTTGAACAAAATTCGTCGGCTGTTCGGGTTGAGAATAGGTCCGTTGTTCGTTTTGAACCGCAAGTTCTTGGCCATTGGCTGAAGCCAAAAGGGAAATTCCGCGGTCGTTGCTGATGACCGAGAATAGACCATTCGCATTAGTTGCAACGGCGGCCGCTTCCGTAACGCTGTTGTTGCGATCCTGTCGGACAAACGTTCGTACTTTGGCATTAGCGATGGGTTCACCAGAATTGGCGTTGAGGACGAACCCCTCGAGTCTGCCACTACCCCACGATTGTCGAAGAACAATGGCCAGGTTGCTAACCCAGACATCACATGCCGAGATGGCGTTGTCATTGTCGGAAAAATCGGCACGTGCACTAGCGATGATAAAGTAGTAGCCGGACTTAAGTTCTTTCGGGGCTGGGACATCGTGTGTGGCGTCTCGATAGTCGTCGATCGGTGGCAAGTCAGCGGACCAGGCTAACACAGGTGCTTGCCTAACAAACTGATCGCGATCGGATTGGTTGAGGTTACTTGGACTCCAACGATCATTTCCAAACCGCGAAGTCCAGTCGACTTTGATTGCGCGGAAATAGACTTTGTTTATGTTGCGGTAGGCGACTCGCAGCATTGGCAACGGATTGTTCCACACTCGCTCCGTAGTGATGTTGACGCTTTTCGCTTCGATGTCCGCGAT
>JAYVBW010000875.1:0-2173 GCA_043750255.1 Pirellula sp. | reverse complement strand
CTGTAGTTGGTAAAGCGGACGGTGGTAGAGCGTCCTTTCGAACTTGGTAGTCATGATCCAAGTCGACCAGAATGATTCCACTGCATGTTATGTCCATCGTAGCCGAAAGCAACTTTTTCGCAGACTTAACTTCTTCGATTTTCCAGACGTCGATTTGATTGCCAGAGGCACAAACAAGATCGCCATGCCCATCCAGGTCAATGTCCTCGGCAGCGATCGCCGTAATGCCTTTTGAAAAAGACGAGGAAGTTTCTAGCGGCTCCAGTCGCCACTTCGAAGAACCAGTTCGGCTCGCAGTAGACTTTGGCTTTGGTGCTGGTTCGCTGAAGTCAAGTTGCACATACTCTAGTTCGTGCGGATCCAACTGATGCAGGTCGTTTTGATAAGCAAGTTCTGCTAGCAGGACATTGCGCAGGAAGGCGGTCTGCGTTTGGGCCGCTTTCCAATCCGCTTTGTCCACTGCAACAGATCCGGCATCCAGTAACGATGGGATGCGACTATTGGTCCTTGAAATCAGCGGACGAAATAGTTCGCGACATCGCTCTGCCTCTATTTTGAAACTTGGGTTTTTGGATTTGACCAGAGAATCCAACAAAGCGACTGCCAGCACGAGATTGCTGGGAGCCAGTTTGATTGCGGCTCGCAACGTTTCCTGCATTTCAGCCAGATGTTCTGGCTTGGCGTCCATTTGCAGGAGCTGATAACGCTGGAAATAGGTATCGACGGTCGCTTTAGGTGTTCGGCAGGCGGCTCGCAAGCTTTCGATTGCTAGTTCCCGTTCGTTCTTAATTTGATGGAATCGGCTGGTGAAAACGTCAGCGTCCGGTTCATCGGGTGCGAGATTCTTAAGTGCTTTAATTGCCGACTCGAATTCTTTGCAAAGGGAAGCGAATTGGGCGGCTGATTCCGCTGCGTCGGTTTTTTTTAATCGCAGAAGAAGCGTAATGCAGAGATTCTGAGTTCCGAGCCGTTCTTTTGGAAATTCCTGAGCAAGCTTGCGAAAACCCTCAGTCGCTTCACTTAGCATTTTCCCTTCCTTGTCATTTTCTGCTCCGTTTTCAAGGACTGCAAGACAACGGTTCTTGAGTGCTACTCGTTCGTTCCAAGATTTTTCTGAACTTGAGGAACATCCGCTAACACCGAGAGGGAGTAGCAGAAGCAAAAAAAAACCAAGAGGGCTACGGAAGTTTGTAAGTGCGAATGATTCATCTAAGTTGCATTTTTTTGCGGTGGACATTGATCCGTTTGCTCCGGTTTGGGTTCTATCCTTGTCGACTAATCAAACTTCCGTCTGTTTGTCTATCGGCATTATTGCACATAGAGGCACATAGAGGAAATCGTTGCTATTCAGTACGACTCAACATACGCCAGGCATATCGAAATGGAGTCGTTCGAATGCGAGAGAGTCGTTTTTCGCCTCGTAGAAATCTGCTCAAGCGGTTAGACTTAGTCTTTTACAGCAGTGTTGTTTCGCTTGGGTTTTGGATCATAAAATGAAGGTTTTGGTTGTTGGAAACGGTGGTCGGGAACATGCCTTGGCTTGGAAAATTCGCCAAAGTCCCCGTCTGACGCAATTGTGGATCGCCCCTGGAAACGCTGGAACGGCAGAAGAAGGCGAAAACGTTCCAATCGCTGCGGATGACATTGCCGGACTCGTTGCGTTTGCAAAAAAGCAAAAAGTAGATTTGGTGGTCGTTGGCCCCGAAGTACCACTGACTCTCGGTTTAGTAGATGCACTAGCCAAGGAAAAAATTAGAGCTTTCGGCCCGAGCAAGGCCGCTGCGCAACTCGAAGGGAGCAAAAGTTTTTGCAAGCTTCTGCTCCGTCAAGCCGATGTTCCAACAGCGGATTATCAAGTGTTTCGGGATGCAGATAGCGCGATGCGTTATGTGAAAGCTCGGTATCCCAACGAAAAAGAAAAAACCCCACTGGTAGTCAAAGCCGATGGATTGGCCAGCGGAAAAGGCGTTATCGTTTGCTCGCGCCGCGAAGATGCACTCGACGCTATCGACCGTATCGGTCGCAAGAATGAATTTGGTCGAGCAGGCTCTCAGATGGTAATCGAGGAACGTCTGGAAGGCCCCGAGGTGAGTATTCTTGCTATCACCGACGGCAAAACCATTTTGACGCTCCCTGCTGCTCAAGACCACAAAGCCGCTTACGATGGCGACAC
>JAYVBW010000874.1:0-3542 GCA_043750255.1 Pirellula sp. | reverse complement strand
AACGGCTTTCGGGCTGGACTTGGCAAGGCAGTTCGGAATTTTTTCGAGACCCACAACTTGATTCCGCGAGGTGTCAAAGTTGGACATGAAGATATTCGCGAAGGGTTAGTGGCCATTCTTTCCGTCTTCATTGCAGAGCCTCAATTCCAAGGCCAGACCAAGGAACGACTCAACAACCCTGAACTCCAGTCCTCAGTCGATAGCGCTATACGTGCGGCCCTTGAACAATGGATGAATAGCAATCGGACCGTGGCTGAATCGGTGGTCGCTCGCATCATAGCATCTGCAAGGGCCAGGGCCGCCTCGCGGGCCGCTTCGGAGTCGGTTTCCCGCAAGTCGAGCACATCCCGCGCTATGCTACCCGGCAAACTCAGCGATTGCCTTTCGTCTGGACGTGGCAAATCCGAACTCTTTATCGTAGAAGGTGATTCAGCAGGCGGGACCGCGAAGCAAGGTCGCGATCGAAATTTCCAAGCGGTCTTACCTTTGCGCGGTAAGGTCCTTAATACGGAATCGCTTGCGCTATCCAAAGTTCTTGAAAACAAAGAAATTCAAGATCTAGTGACCGCTCTAGGTTGCGGTATTGGAAAGGATCTGGATGTCGGCAGGATTCGGTATGAACGAATCATTCTCTTAGCCGATGCGGACTCCGATGGTCATCACATCACAACACTTTTATTAACGTTCTTCTATCGACATATGTTGCCATTGATCAACGACGGGCGTGTTTACATCTCGGTCCCACCCTTGTTTCGAATCGATATCGGCAAAGAACGCTATTGGGCTGCAGACGAGAAGGATCGCGAACGGATTTTGGCTACGCATGGCAAACGCGGTAAACCTGAAATAACGCGTTTCAAAGGACTTGGCGAAATGATGCAAAGGGACTTATGGGACACCACCCTGAATCCGGCCACGCGTCGTGTCTTGCGAGTCGAGATCGATGACCAATTAGAAACGGACCGAATCATGAGCGATCTTATGGGCCGCGATGCTTCCGCTCGATTTCGCTTCATTATGGATAGAGCCGAAGAGGCACAAGAAATCGATGTGTGATTTCTGTATCGAAGCGGTTGAGCAGGATGTGTTAAGCAGCCAGTGAACACGTCCGGTCGTTTCCTCACTGTCCGCGATCGAGGCTTTAGGGCCTCGATCGGTTAAACATCAGATCGACTTGTATCGCTGCATACTCGCGGCAGCGGAAGACCCTGATGGCTACTCGCGCTGGCAGGACAAAGACTGACAATGATACGCTATAACTTCCATTCACGTTTTAGCTTAAAGTTCCCTTGCTTGCGAGACTTGCTCCGATGGACGCGCGATACTTGATCCTCGACAAACACGAAATCCCATCTCCTGCTCTCATCATTTTCGAAGAACTGCTTCGTAAAAACCTCGATAAAATGATCGAGATCGCTGGAACACCCGATCGACTTCGGCCTCACTGCAAGACACATAAGATGCGTGAAGTAATCGACCTTGAATTGAAGCTCGGCATCGGAAAACACAAGGCGGCTACCATTGCGGAAACCGAGATGTTGGCATTGGCGGGCGTTCGCGATATCTTCTTGGCGTATAATCTTGTCGGTCCAAACATTTCTCGCGCCGTCAAATTCCTTGAGAAGTTTCCGCACGTGACGCTTGGTGTCACGGTCGATCATCCTGCCCCTCTAGCCTCGCTCTCCGCAGCAATGAAAGCTGCTGGTAAGACAATCGATGTATTCCTGGATATTGATTCGGGTCAACATCGCACCGGCGTACCAGTCGGCGAACAGGCCAAAGAACTCTACCGAAAAATCGCATCCGCTCCTGGAATCAATGCTGCCGGGATTCATCTCTACGATGGGCAGAATCATCAGAAAGACTTGAACGACAGAACACTGGCCGTTATGTCCATTTGGCAACAGGTTGCACAGTTTCGAGATGAACTCGTCGTCGCTGGACTCGCAGTCCCGAAGATCGTCTGCGGAGGCACTGGGTCTTTTCCTGTCTTCGCCAAGATCGACGATCCAACGATTGAGCTTAGCCCAGGGACTTGTGTCTTTCACGATGCAGGTTACGGCGAGTTGTTTCCTGATCTAGATTTCATCCCAGCCCAGATGATCCTGACGCGTGTTATCAGTCGGCCCGCCGACAACCTTATGACCTTGGACTTGGGATATAAAGCTTGCGCGGCCGACCGTCCAGCAGGCCGACGATTGTTCTTTCCGGATTTGCCAGACGCGGAGGAGGTTTTGCAAAACGAAGAACACCTTGTATTGCGAACGCCGCGTGCCAAGAGCTTTGAACCAGGCGATGAACTTCTAACGGTGTCTAGACATGCCTGCCCCACTTCGGCCATGTATCAAAATGCGTACGTAATTCGAAACGGAAAACTGGCTGAACGGTGGAATGTCGTTGCCCGCGATCGTCAATTATCGATTTAACAAATTGGCCTAAGTACTGGCAATGCTAATAACTGGGTTCTAAAACGTATACTGTGACTCAGTTCAATTTACCGAAAATTCAATCATGCAACAGATGGGGCTGACCTGTGTCCAACTTCCCTAACGTAAACCGCGTCCCTCGAAGCGATCAGATAAAATGGTCCTGGGTTATCGTGGGTGTGATCAGTCAGACTCTCTTTGCATCGTTTACGGGTGGAGGGTGTCAGGCACAAGTTTCCACGAAAGAAAATCCAGTTCCGAAGACGCTTGAAGGATGGCATCTACGAGTCGAAAAAGCACTGCAGGATGGCAAAGCAGACGAAGCACTGCGAGAAATGGACGATGCAATTAAGAGCCTTCCGAACAACTCGCAGCTGCTCAGCATGAGAGGTTCCCTGAAATTCCGCAGTGGCAAGATTGCAGAGTCCATTGAAGACTTTGACAAATGCATTGAGTTGAATCCCGAAGTCAAACCGTTTCTGTGGCAACGTGGCATTGCGCTTTATTATGCAGATCGGTTCAAGGATGGACTTGAACAATTTGCCGTCCATCGCGAAGTGAATCCTAACGATGTTGAGAATGCGTTCTGGCATTACCTTTGCAATGTGAGACTAAACGGTCTTGAAGCGGCACAAAAGGAGGTGCTGTTGTCGGGACTTGATAGCCGAGTGCCCATGATGGAGGTTCAAAAGTTAATACAAGGCAAACTTACACCGGAGGACGTGATTGCAGCTTGCGAAAAAGGAGGCGCAGGGGCTAACGGCCAAAGGCAATCGCGATTCTATGGCTATCTTTACATTGGATTGTACTACGATGCCCTCAAAGACACGGCCAAAGCAAAACAATGGCTTGAGAAGTGTGTCGAGCAAGGATTAGACATCTACATGGCCGACGTTGCAAAGATCCATCTAAAATTGCTTAAAGCAAAGCAGTAGAGTGGACGATCGCTCCGCAGGCGGAGTCAGCGTTTTGCTAAATGTCCGGCTGAGGACAGCCGGACCTACGTGATGGGTACGATCGCGGAGCGATCGGCCACTATCCTAGATCCGACACTGGAATGCCACGCATGTTGCTGAGCAACTCACGGTAACGAGTTCGAGAGTGCTTCATCCACAT
>JAYVBW010000873.1:0-6459 GCA_043750255.1 Pirellula sp. | reverse complement strand
GAACGGTGCATTCTCGTCCGTAACTTGACTGGTCGCGGCCGTAGCGATCTAAATGCGTCAATTGAAGTAGACTTTGCTGTAGACGCCAAGCGTCAGCCTAGTAACTAGACGCCCCCGAGGTTCTAGCCTCTCCTTTCTTCCATCAAAGAGACCTGACCCTTTTTCCTTTTTCAAAGTGACCCTTTTTCCTTTTTTTGACCCTCGGGTTCAGGGACATCGTTGCCTAATTGGGCAAATTGGTAATTGCGAGGCGCGAATTCGTGTGATTTCGGGGCTCGGAATTTATTGACAGGCTCGGTTCACCCCCGTCAGTGACATTCTCAGAAACAGAATTTCGCGATCGACCACGGAACCATTAAGATGGATGGCCCATAGTTCCACCTCGATACTTGTCAATCATGAACTCAAGAATCGCGTAGGGTTTGAGCTCTGAATCAAAAGACCGTTGAATATTGGCTCGCTTCCAGGGGCTGATCATGGCAATCCTCCTTGTGATGAAGGGCGAATGTCATGATCAGAACCGACGGAGAGCAGGTCGGGAATTCTAGTTGTCGCGGTATTAAGCTAGCGGAAACGCTAGCATTTGGGTTGTTACTCGGGAGTTTTAGTTGTCGCAACACGCTAGGGAAAACTAGTTGTCGCTATACAGCCTCGGTTCCCCGAAACGAGAACCATAAAGGTGTCATTCAGCGAGAAGTATCAGAGTTTTGCATCTTTTTAAATGAAACGAAATCTTTTAATTTCAATGCATCTTCATACAAAAAGTATTTACCCAACGCTTGTCTGGCGGTATCTCGCTGCGTAGTAGTTAGCACCTCAAGTAGTTCGATCTCTGCGGATGCCATAACTTCCCAAAGCTCCTTCTGAACGCGATCTTCCATTTCCCTTTCTTTTTCCGAAACTGCAATTCTTTGGCTGTCATTGATTTCCACGCATTCGCCTAGACGTCCTTCGGTCAATGCGCGCGATAAGCCAATGCACGCAACTTCCGTACGTCTCGCTAGCTGTTTTAGACGGACAGTCTGATCAAGTGTCATCATAGCACCAATTGTCTTACCGTTTTCTTCTCTCAAAACTTGCATCGCATGCGTTGAGTTTTCGCCTCGACGAGCGTATTCGCGGACAATTGCCCAATACTCACTTACCATTGTGTTAAGGACCTGCAAAGGAGTATCACGAAATGCAAGTTCGTTCCTCACTCTTTCGCTTCGCATGAAATTGAATAACTCGGCAGGTTTATCTATGTTTGGACCGATGGTTAACTTTCCGTCTAACGGAGACTTTTCAAGCCCTACCACCGGAATATCGAAGTGTATTCTGTTGTGCCGTGTATCTAGAGGCTTAACAAGTAATGTTTTTTCAACAAGACTTTTCAGTGAATAGTGGTCGTCAAACAGAAAATGCGCACCAATTAGTCTTTTTGCTGCCACCACTTGGTCCTCTTGCAGTTGCAACAGCAATTCATCCTCAGCCTTTGCTAAGACTTCGTTGATGCCTTGCTTCCTGCGAAGCTCGATAGTAGTACCCTTAGCTATTACTCCGGACTTTTGGTTTTCGTTTATTCCAATGCTTTCGCCGAATCGTCCTTCGGTTAGGGCAACAGGTAAACCAAGTACAGTTATTTCAGCACGCAGAGCAATTTGATGTAGCCTTCGTGACTGCTCCGAAGCAATTACATCCTCCATTGCATTAATGTTCCTTTGTCGAAAAATGGAATAAGCATCATCGGCCTTTTCTGCCCGAAGAAGCTGTTGAATTATCATTGGTTCATCATCAAACATTTTACATACAAGCTTCGACTGCGATTCATCCAACGCAAGTTCTTTTCGAACTCCTGCGCTGCGAAGCATATTGAACATCTGACTAGCGTCTTCCCTATTCGGGCCAATCGATATTTTCCCCTCGCGTGATCGAAGCCCGGCAAGTGGCGCGTCGTATATGAGTATCATTGATCGAGTTGGCTGCTGGGATAAGCATAGTCGAAAATCCGCTACCAAAACGATAAATACTACTGCCCTCACAATGCGATGAATATCCATGGTCATTCTCGGTACCCGGCTACATTCCCTCGGTGAATCCATACGAGTCACTGGTCATGAGCTGCCAGGTCGTATTATCGTAATAGCTGCCCCAGAGATAGGCGGTGTGATAACTACCCAAAGCCGTCACTCCAGAAATGAGACCTGGATCATAATAGAGTGTACTGTTCGCAGAAACAACCTCTTCGTATCTGAGCGCTGTACAAATTCCGTTATCATTTTTGTCGAATAGGGCGATGTCGGCTCTCATCGACTTTGCGAGATCCGAGCCATTCCCAAACGCAACACGGTGGCCAAGACCAATTGAATCTCCAGGGGTATAAACAGAACCGGCTGTGTTATTAACATACGTAACCGGAACACCGAAGGTGATGACCATCGTCGCTTGCGCTACTTGCAAGAGTAGGAGCAGAATCAAGATTGATTGCCCGAAAATTTTCATTTTTTCCTCTGGAGTTTGTAGGGATATGCCGTGTGTTCGGCGACAGAGTGAACTCTCTACCCGTATCAATCAAGAAAAACTCCGATTTCGCCAAACAATCGCAGAAAAATTACAAAACAATTCAGTTACTTTTGTGATTCGAATTTGTTGCTTGTTGCTTGTTGCTTGTTGCTTTTTGTTCTTTGTTCTTTTGCGAATATTGAGATGGATCAATGCGATCTCCAAAGCATCATTGCGGATGCGACGGACGGAGGTAGACGAAGATTTCATTTCATTCGCAATGTCACCGATCGTCGTCGTATCGTCTCGCGTCAGTAGTTTAGCCAATCGTTTTTGGTCTTCATTCAACGAGTTCCAGACGTACTGCAACTGGAAAATATTGGGGCCATCCATATAAGTATTGTGTCGATTCCTGCATTTTGGTAGACATTTTGAAAATGTGCAGTTCATTTCGATCCAATTGGCAATTGCGTGAGGCACTTATGGCTAGGCAGAATCGTCGCGATATTTTCGATCCCAATGAGGTTGGGGCTTTTCATGCAGTTCAGAGAACGGTGCGCAGGGCGTGGCTTTGTGGCATGGATCCTGTCTCCGGCAAATCGTTCGAACATCGCCGGACTTGGATCCAAAGTCGACTGCAAGAACTTGCTGCCAGCTTTGGAATTGATTGCCTTTCCTTTGCGGTAATGATCTCATAGCAATACAGTTCGACCTGGTAAATCTGCAACGCCTCATGCAGCACCTTTTCAAAGGCACGATAGTCTCCTTCTTTCAGAAAAGGCTTTCGCCCCTAAGTTTGTTCGGTTGAAGGGCAGCGAAAGGAAATTGCCGTTTGGGTGGACGCTGTTTGATCGTAGACTACTACGTTCGCACTGTTGAGCTCATCTAGCCTATGATCACTCATTCAGATCACTCGGTTCAACAACTGTGCACCCGAAGTGAAGCGGTGAAGGTTTTCCAGAAAATGATCCACAAGGCTAGTCATCTCACGGTCGAAACCACCCGCTGTATGAGGCGTGATGAAGCAGTTGGGCGTGCTCCACAGTGTATGATCGGGTGGCAGTGGCTCGGGCGTCATGACGTCCAAATACGCACCTGAGAGTGATCCCAAACGCAAGGCTCGTTCCAAAGAGTCTTGATCTACCGTCGCACCGCGTCCGATGTTGTAAAAGTAGGCTCCTCTCTTCATCAACTGGAATTGACTCGCACCGAAATATCCCATCGTAGACGCATTCGCCGGAAGTAGGTTGATTACATGATCGGCCTGCGGTAAGGTCTCCGCAAGCTTTGATTCATCAATGATTTGGATCGATTCGTTGCCTCGCATGCGACGCCGAACGCCGATTAGTTTCATTCCAAAGGGCTCTAGCAACGCACATAGCCTCATGGCGATTTCACCGAAACCGCAGATTAGGGCTGTCTGCCCGTTAAGCAAAAAGGATTGGCGCCGACGTTCAGCAGCCGGCCAAGAACGGTCTACCCATTGGGCGGAAAGTGACTTAGGTATCCCCCGAGCAAAGGCCATCATCATTGCCAACACATGCTGTGCGCAGGGTTCATCGTACACGCCTGAACTTGTGGTCAACGATGCGTCTCGCATTCGCAACACCTCTCGAAGATCATCGCGATCGTAGGGTGTATAACCAGCAGTGGTCAAATGCACCCATCGCAGTCTAGGAGATCTAATGATTTGTTCGGTGTCGGGCTGCCCAAGGGCGATGTCGGCTTCTGCAAGCTGCAAATCGGGCGGACTTGCGGTTAGATTCAGGGAACTCATTTCTGCCGCATAAAGCAAACGATGTGGAGAGACGGCGGTTGCCAACTTTTCTGACGCTTCGATGGGAAGTTTGGCATTGGTCCAAATCGTGAATTGACGCTGTTCCATGTTTCTTTTACTTGGTTGTGTTAGTGTATACTATTTTGGTATTTCGACTTTTGAGCAGTGTTCTCCACGTACGGCAAGTCAGATGGGTTTATTAGACAAACTATTCGGAAAAAGCGAAGACAACAAACGGGCCGACATCGAACTCCGATTTGAACGCATCCGTTCGGCTATTTCTGGCACGATGAGCAATTTCTTTGTCGCCAAGGATCGATTCAACAACAATGAAATCGTCGGCGTAAAACTCTGCGAAATCGAGAAAGTCGAGTTCTTTGAAAGCAGATTCAAAGGACTTAATAAGCCGTCTGAAGGTCAAATCGCGATGGGTATGATCCATCCCAATATAGCGAAAACACTGGAGTATGGCATTTCCACCAAAGGCCAGCCTTATCTGGTAATGGAGTTCGTAGATGGCCCAGGTTTGCAGGTGCTCATCCAAGAGCGAAGCGAAGAAAAACTTAAGGGACGCCGACTAAGCATGATTTTGCAGATGGCCGAAGCTCTCAATTATGTCCACCACCGGGAATTTATTCACCGAGATATCTGCCCTCGAAACTTTATGTGTACGAGTGATCTAGAGACGGTCAAGCTGATCGATTTCGGTCTGACGTTGCCTGCGACGAAAGCGTTCATGGTGCCTGGCAATCGAACGGGCACGCCACTTTATATGGCAACGGAGATTGTTAGGCGTCGGGCGACGGATCAACGCGTCGACATCTTTTCGTTTGGAGTCACTTGCTATCACCTGATCACCTTGGATTTGCCATGGCAAATCTCTGACACGTCTGGTAAAGCGGCATTGCGCCACGACACGTTCCCACCACAAGAAATCCTTGAGCTGCGACCTGACTTGGATAAAGCATTGGCCGGTGCCATTATGGCGGCAATTAAACCGAACCCAGATGAGCGAACGCCTGACATGGAGACTTTCTTGCGCCAGATTCGAGGCGTCAAGCAATCGCCGTAACCTTAAGACGTTGAACCCGCGAAGCGGCGGGTGGGCTAAACCGGATAATTCACGGGCGATCTATTGATCAGTCGAAGGGGGTTAGCTTGCGGTTATGGTCGCAATGACAACCGTGGGCTAGCGCCCTTCGGCTAATGAATCATTTGGGCTAGCGCTGCGATCGGTTAAACAAAACGAGACTGGACGCACGCCAATGACACTCAAGTCATCTGGTTTGCAGGGCTTGCCTTCGATGCCAAGCATGCGTTTATACGCGAGGTCGGTGACCGAGGCGAGCGCATGACTTAGCTTGCCCTTTCGCATGCCACCCACAACTTCGTCGATGCTCAAATTGTCAAACAACCCGTCGCTTGCAATCACCACGGTATCGCGTTGCGACAACCTCACGGCGGGACCCATTTCGATCCGCATGCGAGCGTCACCAACTACATTGGAAACAATGTGGCGGTCCTCGTGATGCATGGCTTCATCGGCTGCGAGCATCCCCGATTCCACTGCAAAACCGACGGGGGAATGGCTAACGGTTTGGTAGCGTATGCGGCCGCGGTTGCCCGTTACCAAAATCATCGAATCGCCAACGTGGTATGGACGAATTGTGCCTCGATGGTATTCGACAACGGCGATCGTGCATGCAGCGCCGATTTTGAGTTCTTGAACAGCCATGTTCGCTTGCTCGATACCATCCAGAATGGCGACCCATAGCCGGTCTGGACCACTCTCATTGCGTTCGATCGATTCCGTTAACGCTAGCATAGCAATTTCAGACGCTTGCTCACCGCCCCGCATGCCTCCACAACCATCTGCAACTGCGAAGACAGCGGTTTCGTCGTCGAAACGAATCATGCCCACTGCATCTTCGTTAAAGGATTCTTTGAATGGGCTACGCCGCGAATAGGCGCAAGCCTGCCAAAGGGCATTCTTCTGGCACAGGATGTCGCTCTTTTCTTCACGAAGCAAGAATCGGTGGGTTGATACTGTTGACATAATTACCAAGCTTGGGCACGTGCACCAATAAAGCAACCGTACTTTTGGAACTGTCGCAAAAAGGACTTCTAAATTATGGGTTACGTAAATCGCAAAGGATGCCTCAACCCCCCAAAGGTGGTTGCTCATTCACAGGAAGTAGTTC
>JAYVBW010000872.1:0-4503 GCA_043750255.1 Pirellula sp. | reverse complement strand
TGGTCGTATTCCTTCTCTAACTTCGGAACCGTTGCAACTAATGCCTTTAACGACGTTCGGCGCTCCTGCCGCACAACATCCCTTTGCAGGTCTTCGATCGACATGTCATTCTCGGCTAGGATCCTTTCCACATCGGCCGGACTAGGTTCGCTGCCGGACCCGATGTCGACTACGATCGACCGATAGCTGAGAACCTTCTGCTGTTGCTTTTGCGTCTGCAGACCAATCATCTTTTCAAAAAACTTTGGCACGCTCATCGTCCTACTCCATTCGCACTCGAGGTATGACGTTCATAGTGTTGAACGTCGGAATTCCAGACTTCCAAAAAACGACTCGGTAATTCAACTGATGGCAGATCCCTCAGTCGATTATTGATTTGTTGGTTTGGCTCATCCTCCAGCGCGTCCTGGTAGCAAGACGAATGCGAGAGCCGATGACGGTGGCCGGCGAAGATCGCAGCGGGACTGGTATCAAAGCCGGCGACGTTCGTCCGATGAGCTAGGTGGACTACAAGCCGCAGGAAGCTTGGTCCGTAGCCAGCGTACGGTGGCAGCGCCGATCTAGGCGACTGTCGGGTCGCGTTAGCCACTACCAGCGATTCAAACTGGATCTTTTCTACTGGCTCGTCGCGCCGTTCATCACAAAGTTGGGCGAGGTCGAGAATATGAGCCAACTCGTGTAGGACGACGGAACGCGTCGCATACTCCAAATCCTTGGGATCAAAATCCTCAACCAGTGCGATGTCGTTGATCACGGCGCACGGTCCGAATCCAAACCATGGATCAATGTAGGCGCGATAATACAAAGCAGCCGCCTGCTGGAAGCGATTTAGAAGGCTTCCCAGTTTATCATCTAAGCTAAATACCGCCCGCTGCGAGGGCT
This sequence comes from Pirellula sp., assembly GCA_043750255.1. Classification (GTDB taxonomy): domain Bacteria; phylum Planctomycetota; class Planctomycetia; order Pirellulales; family Pirellulaceae; genus JBKCUI01. The sequence goes on along the minus strand of JAYVBW010000872.1, from coordinate 3,621 downwards.
TGTGTTCTCACAAGCAACGAAGAATTGCTATCCTGCCATGATCGCGAATCAGAATAACCGTTGGATGGACGTTAGCAACTCTATCCATCTGATATCAAAATGAAGAGCCGCTGCTCAAACTCGCTTGCCCTAGTAGTCACCGATTACTTCACCAGCAGCTCGACTGCCTAAGGCCTGCCATACAGAAAGATTAATTTTATTTGAAACGAATTGCACGTGACCGTCGCAATACAGAGCATTCACTCCCACCACATGTTTGCTATGCGCGGCGACGTTGTGACTGAGCCGACTCCACCAGTAAAAATTTCTTTGGCTATGAGGCAATCCACCTCGGCAATCAATCTGCTTGTCGTTCGGGCCACCTATATGGTTGTACATGGTTTGTCCTGGAGCACCGTAGACTAAGCGGCCCGGAGGAAGAGAACGCAAAGCGGACTCCTAGTTATGCAGGGCCACTCCAATTTGCTTCAAATTGTTAAAGCACTGAACTTGCCTAGCGGCTTCTCTTGCTTGCTGAACAGCCGGAAGCAAAAGTCCCACCAAAATACCGATGATGGCGATGACTGTTAATAACTCCACGAGCGTCATCCCGAGACTCGATAGTTTCTGCACAAGTTTGAGCTTCCGTGTCAAGGCTGTGACGCCCATGTTTTCCAGCGGAATGACGATTCCTCTGGATGCCATACGATGACCTTACCGTTATCAAGTCCGACGGCTACGAAACCGTTCGCGTTGGTGGTTAAGGACAAAATGCATTGATCGGGCATGGATTGCAAGGATTCCAATTCCTTGAAGCTCGTTCGCTTTTTCTTTTTCGGCTTCTGCTGATCCGCAGTGACTTTGTCTTTCGCTTTGTCGTCCTCAATTTCATCTTGAACGATGGTTAGTCGACGGATGCGATCATTACCTGCAACTAGAATAACGCCGTTCGACGCGACAATGCGTTGTACGCGTTGTGGAAATCCTTCCAGTTTAGCAATCGAGCGAACTTCGTCTCCATCAGACCAAAGTCGCAGCGTTCCTGTCTCATCGAGAGTTACAGGTCCAAACTGCGTATTCAGGACGCTACCAACTGCGCGTTCGTGGTCGGGATACGCGGAAAGAACCCGACCATCCGTCGCTTCGAAACTCTTAGCGGTTCGATCAAGCGAAGCAGAAAATATTCGATCGTTCTTACTCGACCAATCGACAGACGTCACCCCCAAAGCATGGGCTACCGAAGCAACCCTGGGTCTGTACGCTTCTAGCGAAAAGATGGTGACACTTCCATCGGCAAACCCGGCCGCAATTTCGTTGCGATACGGACTTGGCGAAAGGTTGGAACAAACATCGCGACTAAATCCGAACGCAGCGATTGGTTTTCGAGTGGCGAAATCGAACGCCTCTAACACACCAAATTTGCCAGGGGCACCGGATGCAACAACCAGCTTCCCGCCAGTTGCCCATTTGATGTCGGTCACCATCCGTCCTCGTGTCGGCAGGCGAAAATCAAGCGACTGATGCTCAATGTTCCAAATTAAAACCTCGGAATAGCCACCTACCAATAATAACGTTCCGTCCTGGCTCAATAGCAACGACGAGATCGGAATCGGCTTGGGATAAAGAAGTGGTGCTCGAGGACTGGCCTTGGTCTGTCCATATATATCGACCAAGGCAACCCCTTGTTGGTCGTCGTCGACTTTCGCCCCGGAAAGCAGCCAGCGGCGCACATCGTCTATCTCCGAAGCGTCTAATGGTTCCGCATCCAGCGGCATTCGCAAAGTCGAATCCTGCGACATCACGCGAATCAGAATTTCACTCGACTCAGGATCTAGGGTGGAAACAGGTGACGCACCTGATTCGCCGCTCACAAAAAGTTTTATCGTGTCCGCGACAGAATAGCTTCCTTCCGTCAACTCGCCGCCATGACAAACGATGCACTTTTCTACAAATATCGGCACCATCCGATTACTGAAAATCTGAAAATCAGTCGAATCGCATGCAAAACCCACGCAAAACGATGTTCCGAATAGGACAATTGCCAACAAAACAAATCGCATAGTAAACTACAAGTGATCTAGTCCAATGGGATTGGTGCTTTCAAAATCTCCCGGCTGAAGACTATACTAGCACGAGTCTGTGTTGTATTGAAGCACGTTATTATTTCTTAACTCCACAATCGACTCCGCAATCGTAAATAATGTCACAAAAACATGCGAGTGCCATGGTTCGAGCGCCGAAGGCAATCAGGATTGTTTTCGTTGCGATCCACTGCCTGTTCGCACACGTCGTGATTGCCCAGCAATTGATTGCCACGGATGGTCCAAACCCATCGCTTTTACTGAAGGTGTTTCCGGAATCCATCTACGTCACACCGGATAATCCTAGTCAGCTTCTTATTTACAAAAGCAATCCGGATGGATCGTTATTGTACGTTAGCGATGAAATGAATTTGCACATCTCCGTCGTTGACCCGTTGGTAGCAGCGGTCTCTTCGGACCGGCAAATTAGTTTTCGAAACCAAGGAACGACCGCGATTATCGTTTCGCACGGCGAATCTCGACAATCGATTCAGGTTACTTCGATCGTTGACACTCCGGTAACCTTTACTCGCGAAGTTTCGGCAGTGATCGGCAAATCGGGCTGCAACTTGGGGACATGCCATGGCAGCCTGCACGGCAAGGGTGGGCTGCGTTTTAGTCTACGCGGCGACGATCTCGCGTTTGACTTTGATCGGATTGCCCACGAATACGGTGGTCGACGTTTAGACCTTATCGCTCCAGACGATAGCCTAATCCTTCTAAAAGCAATGGCGAGGATTGGGCACAAAGGTGGACGACGATTTGCGGTCGGATCGGAGTCACACCGCCACATGAAAAATTGGATTGAGAGCGGAGCAACTTACGCTGAGTCATCGCCGCTGACCCGTTTGCAGGTGCTGCCAGAAGTTGCCCGCATCGACTATCCTCAGCGATCCGCTCGGCTATTGGTTGTCGCTCATTTTGCGGATGGCACCGCGAGAGATGTAACGAGATGGTCGAGATTGGAGCCCAGTATTCCGGAGGGTGCCATGCTTTCGGACGATGGAACCATTCGCGTGGACAAATCGATCGATTTGTCTATTGGGGCATCGTATCTGAACGGTCGAACTGCAGGCCGATTTACCTTCCTTGGTGAAAGCAATCCAATCGATCAGTCGCGTCCTACAGCCAATAATCCCATCGATGTCTTAATCGGCAATCATTTAAGGCTTATGAGAATTCAACCCGCCTTGGAAGTAGATGATGCAACTTTCTTGCGTCGTATCTACTTGGTTGCCGTTGGTCGGCTACCAACAAGTCAACAGGCTCGCGCTTTCCTTACCGATTCAAGGATTAACAAACGCGAAATTTGTGTGGATGAGCTATTAGCAGACCACGGTTTCGATTTGACCTGGGCACTTCGGTGGAGCGACTTGTTACGCAACGAAGACAAGGTCATGAGCAGTCGCGGAACGGCTGTGTTTCATCAGTGGTTGACCGAACAGATTGCAACAGATCGACCGTGGAACGAATGGAATGCGGAATTGGTTCGATCGATTGGAAGTACCTATGACAATCCACCAGCCTCCTTCCATCGGACTCATCGTGACCCGATGACTGC
>JAYVBW010000871.1:0-4363 GCA_043750255.1 Pirellula sp. | reverse complement strand
CTCGCGAAATTCGCTCGAATGGGAAAGGACGTAAGGGCAATAGAAACATTGCCAAAAAAAACCGTAAACAGGGTCTGACTTCCAACTGCCCCCACCACGCTCGATGCCATGGATCGGTCCGCGCGGATACAATAGTTGTTACAACGACACTTCTCCGCAACGGACGATCGAAGGAACGTGACCGCAATGGCACAAAACGAACTGCTTAAACAAATCGTAAAGGCACTTGAACGAGCCAAAAGCCCGTCAACCTTTTGTACGCATGGAAAGATCGATTTTGAAGGCGCTGATGTATCGATTGATGGTGTCGGAAAGATCAAGCTGCCGATGCGAACGGTGGATGTAAAAAGATTATTCCCGGTGGCTGTCCAAGCGCCCTATGGCAAACGCACCGAAACGATCGTCGATACGAACGTTCGTGATACCCTTGAAATCCCGGCCACGTCGGTGACCTATTCTGCTAAGTTCGAGGAAGCTTTGCGATCTACTATCAAGAATGTCGCAAAGACACTACAACTGGACCAAGCTCGGTTGCAATGCGAACTGTACAAAATGCTGGTTTATACCCAGGGCGGATTTTTTTTGCCTCACCGTGATAGTGAAAAGAAATCGGGTATGGTCGCGACCATGATCGTCGTCCTACCCTCCAAGTTCAACGGAGGTGAATTGCTTGTAGAGCACGAAGGACGCAAACATCGATTCACATTCGATACCGCTCGCCAGGAGTCGAATGCCGAATTCGTGGTGTTCTTTGCCGATTGTCAGCACGAGGTCAAGAAAGTAACTTCAGGTGTACGGCTTTGTTTGGCTTTCAATCTCATATTGCAGCCGGAAACAAAGTCTAGCAAAAAGAAATCAGATCAGAAATCAGACCCAAAGCTTCTAAGTTCTGTTGAGGATTGGATTCGTCACCGGACTGAACTCCCTATTGTATTTGCTCTTGAGCATCAGTACACCAGCGGCGGATTGTCTCCGAGCTTGCTCAAAGGTGCGGACGCACAATTGTTCGAACAATTGACCGCCGTCGCTGAGGACGCGGATTGCAAAGTGCATTTCGGACAAGTCTCGCGGCACCTCTGCCAGCATGCAGATGACGGCAGTTTTGGACACGGTCGTCGTGGCTATCATCGTTTTTCTGGCGACTATAGCGATTTAGAAATTGGCGAAGCCTACGATGATGAAATCGTCATTGATGGCTGGAAAGATGTGCAGGGAAAATCGATACGATTAGCCAGCCTGTCGTGCGAGTCGTCGCAATTGATCAGTGCGATTCCGGCCGAAGAGTGGGTGCCAACCAAACAGGATTACGAGGGATACACAGGAAACGCTGGAAATACGCTCGATCGCTGGTATCACAAATCGGCAGTTGTACTTTGGCCAAATTCGCAACACTTCGACGTCATTGCGCAAATGGGTACGCAGTATTCCATCGATCAGTTCCTGAAGTTGATGGCCAAGCGGGAGAAACTCAAAAGCGATAAGCGATTGCAAGCTACCGGTGACTGCATCAAGCTTGCGGAGGCCATCATTCGCCGGTGGCCCGATCGGACTCACCATGGTCGATCGGCAAATGACGAGCAAGAATCGATGCTCATAAGTTTCGCTGAAATAATACCGACTTTAGAGAACGCGGAAGTACTTGTCGATTTTCTAAGAACTCTCGCTCAACGTGATTCGCATCTTGATTTGACCCAATTCGTTCAGGTCGCAATGAAGATGCTTGGCTCGGATGGACTACTTCCCCTCTTACGTGAATTCATTGCCGACGAGCAAAAGCCAAATCAGTATGGCATTGTATTCGTCGAAGGATTAACTGAGAGAGATGCCGCGTGGCTGTGCGAGTTGTGTCAGTCTCCGACGCATGGGCAAAGCCTAGGGCTGGGGAGGTTGCTTGCAATTGGTGTTGAAAAAATTCACAAGCATGTCATCAAACTGGACAAAGGGGGACATTCCAGGTCCGCGCCTCCAACACCCGCGTGGTTACAACTGTGCAAAACCTGTCTACACATCGAATTCGAACCAATTCTAAAAGAGTTGCTCAATATGCCGAGCAAATTCCCAAAGGTTTTTGACTTACGCACCGTTCAAGTTCCAGCTTCGATAAAGCTGAGAGAATGGAGTCAGAAAGTTCGAACGGATTTGCCTCCGTCTCTTGCCGAATGGATAGCTTCGATTCGAAATCTGCTTCAGAACGCAACGGCCTCGAAGCCTATTGCGCCACTAGATCTAGCCCGGGGGTCCGAGACAGGATGCGACTGTCAATATTGCAAGCAACTTAGTCAGTTCCTGAGTGATCGCGAACTAGAGCACGCGGATATCGCCGCTCGCGAGGACATGCGGTATCATCTCGAAAATGCCATTCGGAACAAACAACTGGACGTTATTGCCGAATTGAATCGTTCGCGCCGCCCCTATTCGTTGCAGCTTACCAAAACGATTGGATCGTACAAACTCGCTTTGAAGCAATTTGAAACAGACCTCAAGCTGCTCGCCAGCCTTGATTCACCTGGATCGTAATGTCGGCTTTGGCCGCCCCGGTTTGACAGACGTTTGACATGCCAATGCTGCGAACTTTTCAATTGAAAGTCGATGCAAACTCAAGGTCAATCACTCTTTCGAAATACGGGCTACGGACGCGGTTTGCACTCGTACTGACATACTCACTCTTGTATGGCAAGGGCGAAATTGATGCAAAATTCCGCAATCGCTGTTGAATATTGCGCTGTTTCGCAGCGAAAGTCTATCCAGTAGATTTTCAGTGAGTGGCGGCTTTTCGTACCATCGGGAATGACGCTGGTAACCCCTTCGTTAGATGCCACAAATGCAGAAAGTAACTTCCGGATGGATACGTCAAGTCCGAAACGCGACGGTGCAATGTTCTGCTTCAGCAGTCTCAATGGATACAAAGTATACGTTGATCCGGCGCTTGTCGCGTACGTTGAGGAGCAGAAAGACCATTCCCGTATCGTATTTTCCGGAGGCGCGGAACTTCTGGTTCAATGTACCCCGTTTAGTGCGCACGAGATAATCAGGGCGTGGAAGCAGGGCGAACAAGACTGACGTATGCTTCGCGGCGGGTTGGGTTGTGCAATTCAAAGAACGGGATTAAGATCTTCGGTTTACCGCCCGAAAATTCGTATCAGAACCAGGTCAATAGCGAGAAGATTGTGTCAGCTGAATTGCCTAAGCAATGGTTTTGTAAAATCCTTGATGAACAATTGGGACCGTTGAACGCTAAAGAAATTTCCGCCCTAGCCCAGTCCGGGAAACTTGGTCCTGAAGATTTGGTTCAACGCTCCAACATGGAACGTTGGATGGCTGCGAAAACGTTAAAGGGACTGAATTTCGTAAAACTCGACTTTGCCCAGCCCTCGCAAGAACAGCATCCTGTTGCCTTCGTTGGTTCGACAACTGATTCACACCAAGAGGTTTCCGATCCTCCTAAGTCTAGTACGTCCGAGGAAGGGGAATACACCTCGGACAATCACGCATCTCTTGCTTCAGACACGGTTTCGATGAAAAGTCGAATTCGAATTTCCGAAACATTCAATTTGAAAGCTGAAAAAAAGGGCTGGGTTCGCGATAGCTCGATTCAAAAAGGATCTCGACTCGAACATGAAACCCCTCAATGCATGCGAAGCTCCATTGCCAGATTAATGCATGGACGATTTTTACTGAGAGCCATCCCACCCCAGAACTCTGCGACGATTGCGGCATCGTCTGGGCGAAAACTAGTAGAGGTCCAAATAGATGCACCAGAGGTCGTCTACTTCAAGATGGAGCGATTTGTCGGTATGGTCGGAGCCCAATTCACGGGTGGCTCTGTTAGTTTTTCGGCAATGGCATTTTCTCTTGGGCATACCTTTCTTCATGGAGTTCGAGGGCCTGGTTATGCATACTATGAGTCGTCCGGTGCTTCAGTCGAGGTGCTTACAGAAAATGCGGCGGGCGAAAATTCGTTCGACCCTCGTTCAATTGTTTGCTTTGGAAGTAATACTGAGTTTCGACTTACATCAGGTCTGAGATCGATGAGCCTTGCATTTGGAGATTGGCAGCTTGAGTTAATTCGCGGCTGGGTAGTCATCGATTTAGGTGATAGCGCACTGCTCGGTGCATTAGGCCCGTTCATCCCCCTACTTCGCAAAATTTATTGGCCCTTTTAGCTTCACACGTTACGGTGGATCGACCGCCGCAACGATCATTTTAAATTGAATTTCCTGAAATGAGAGTCGTTGATGAGTGGCCCTCTAAAAAAATCGACGATCTGTATAGCGACAACGACTTTTCCCTAGCCGCGACAACGAATAATCCCTAGTGAGCTTCGGAAAGCTAGCTTTTTCGCTGACGGGATTCAGCGACAACT
>JAYVBW010000870.1:0-6257 GCA_043750255.1 Pirellula sp. | reverse complement strand
TTGCTTGCATCGCAACAGTCGGTACTAAACGACCAAATCGAATTAAGCAACGAAGCGAGACACCAAGACCGGCATGACCAAGACCGGCAACTGGGCGTCCCAAATGCAAATCATGACGCGAAAAGCAGAAGCTGGCAACTTATGCCAGCCGAAGCGCTCGCAGATATCCTGCAAGGCGAACGTCCAATCGTTATCGCAACCGTTATCAACCAAGTTTCCGTCGAACGGGCCACGGCAATCGCACAGGCTTTGCCGATGCCAGTCGCCGCCGCCACCCTTGCCGCCCTGCCCCATTTGCACTTAACCGATGCAGCCATTCTCCGAGATATTCAGTTAGAGCTTGAACGCAAGATAGGTCAGTACCAAGCACCCAAGAAAGCGAGCGCCGAAGGGCTCTCGAAACTGACGGCGATTGTCGCCAGCATGCCGGAATCCCAACAAGACAGTTGGATAAAAGCAATAGCTCAATCAAATCCAGTTCTTGCAGCCAAATTGGGCTGGGGGCCAGGTACGCTAGTGGCATCCTCCCCCTCTTCAACTCATTCGGCAGGCAGCAAGACGTCGACCAGGACAGCGGCTGTGACCATAGATAAAAGCTACCCACCCACCCTGCCAATTCCCATGGTTGCGGCGTTCGCGGCCTTACAGCAATCCGATACGGCTTATCGAATTGACCGTTCTAAGCAAGCGAGCAACGAAGACATTTTCGACGATTCGATCATCTTGCCCTTCCATCCCCCGTCCGTCGCTTCAACCGAAGCTTCTGCAACTGAATCGAAGCAATCAGTGGCCTCTAAACATCCGGAAGCAGGCTTTGGAAAAACCGCCATGGATGACCTGCTCCAGCTTTCGGACCGAGACTTTGTCGTGGTTTTGCACGCCAGCCAGCCGCAAACCGTCTTGATGGCTTTGAGCGGTGCGACCAAGGCATTTGTTGCAAGAGTAGAACGCCTCATGCCTCCCAAGGATGTAAAACGTCTTCGCAAGCGGCTTACCAGCTTGGGACCAATCCAGTTGCGAGATGTCGATGCCGCACAAACACTAATTGCCCAGACAGCGACCAAGATGCTCGCCAGCGGTCTCGTCGAGGCGACCGCAAGTGTCTCATTTCTGGCCGCAGCGTAATGGCGTATCTCCTAATCACCTAACAATGATTTCCAAATTCGAAACACTATGGCTAGCGTTTTAAAATCTAAATCCATTGCGTTCGGTACAAACACCGCTCAAACCGAGGTGTTCAACTGGGAGGATGTCGCGTCTCGAGCCAAACAGTACATCGATAAGGTCCGTGAACAGGCACAGCAGCTTTTGCAAGACAGCCATCTCGAGTGCACACGAATTCAAGCCCAAGCAAAGGAAGAAGGAACGCGGCAGGGCGAAAGCCAAGTCGAACGACTGGCGATGCAAATGGCAAGTCAAATCGCTGAGAAACGAGTTCAGGAGGTAGCGAACAATGTCAAATCATTGTACGAGGATCTTGAGACCGCGACCCAACAATGGCTAAGGCAATGGCAACACGAAACCATTACATTCGCAATCGGAATCGCTGAGAAGTTATTGGCAAGACAAATCGAATCCGATCCAAGCATCCTGATTTCATGGATTGAAGATTCCGTAAGACTGATTCAAGGCCAACGCCAAATTCTGCTTCGCATTCACCCCGAGGACGCCCAACGTCTCTCCGCCGCGTTGTCGGAACTAGTCGATGGCATGAAGCCGTCCGTTGAAATTCAAGTGGTAGAGGATGTTGCAGTGGGCAAGTTCGGCGTTATCTTACAAACCCCAGACACTACGATCGATCGATCGTTACAAACACAACTCAAGCGGTTGGTAGAAGAGCTTCAATAGAAATGTCCGATCTAGACCGCGTGAAGTCATTTGCTAGTTCTTTTCCGAGCATCCCTCGCAGCAAGCACTGGAATCATTGCTTGCAACGAATTGTACCCTACGGAATCACGGGGCGTGTTCGCAGTATTCGAGGGACAACCATTGTGGTCGATGGGCTACCTGTTCCGGTCGGAGCTCTAGTTCGAATCGTCCGTCGCAATCAAGAGCCTGTCCAAGCAGAAGTCATTGGCTTCGATGCAGGGAGAACCGTTCTTGCGCCACTCGATAATTTTGACGGGGTAGGACAAGGGGACTCGGTCGAATTATTTCAAACCTACCGCTCCGTTAACGTCTGTCCGGAACTGATCGGACGCGTGCTCGATGCAACTGGGACGCCCATGGATGACGGTCCCCCATTGCCGTTTGGAATCAAGATGCCATGCGATGCAGCTCCGGTCCCGGCCTTGACCCGGCCACCGATCGACAAAATATTGCCAACGCAAATCCGAACCATCGATTCGCTTTTGACAGTCGGGCTTGGCCAACGTATCGGAATCTTTTCAGGGTCGGGCGTTGGCAAGAGTACGCTCTTGGGTATGTTAGCTCGCGGAACGCAGACAGATTGCGTCGTCATCGCGTTGATCGGCGAACGAGGTCGTGAAGTTCGTGAATTCCTTGACCGCGATCTGGGCGAGGAAGGTTGTAAGAAATGCGTGACCGTCGTCGCGACCAGCGATCAACCTGCGCCGAAGCGAATCCTAGCTGCCAAGACCGCTACGGCCATCGCGGAGTCGTTACGGGATCAAGGCAAGAATGTTCTGCTACTCATGGACTCAGTAACTCGATTTGCGATGGCTCAACGCGAAATTGGTTTGGCGGCAGGCGAGGTTCCAACGACACGCGGCTATCCGCCCAGCGTCTTTGCAATGCTCCCGCAACTGGTAGAACGAACAGGGATCAATCAACGCGGCAGCATCACAGCATTCTATACCGTTCTGGTTGAGGGGGACGACACCAATGAACCGATCAGCGATGCTTTGCGAGGTTTGCTCGATGGTCACATTCATCTCTCACGCAGCGTCGCCGCTCGCGGGCGATATCCAGCCATTGATGTATTACCCAGTTTGAGCCGATTGCAATCACAACTAATTTCTAAAGAGATGCGGCTTTCAGCAGAAGCCATTCGCAGCATGATGGCAGTATACAAAGAGAACGAAGACTTGATCAATATTGGTGCGTACCAAAAGGGAAGTAGTCCCATCATCGACAGGGCTATCCAACTGCGAGAATCAATTGAATTGTTTCTTGCTCAGGAGCAACATGAACTGATCCCTTGGCAACGAACCGTTAATGAGTTAACAAGACTAGCGACTCTAACCAACGCGCCGGTAACACCGAACAGTGTCGTTCAGCCATCCGCCAACAATGCAAACGGGTTCACCAACGGCTTCCCTGGAACAAGAGCGGCATAATGCATCATGGTGAAATTTCGCTTAGCGATCCTACTGAAACTTCGCGAACGCGACCGCGATATCGCAGCCAAGGCAGTGCAAGACGTTCGATTGGCAATTGAAAAACTTGACAACGCGCAGCTAGAAATCGACGAAGCCAATCGGCAAATGAATGAAACGCGAAAGGAGTCAAGTTTTGGAGCCATCAATCTCCCCCAAATCCTCGACGCGCAACGATACCAAATGGTCCTGTCGGCTCAGTCGGCCCAGATCGCAGACCACAAAAGCAAGCTAAATCAAGAACTTGAACGCCGCCAATTCGCCTTGGTACAAAGCCAAAAAGCAGTCAAATCTTTAGAAAAATTGCGCGATCAGCGAGCGCAAGCAGCCGATATTAATGAGTTGGCCAAGCAACAGGAACGACTCGACGAATGGTCTAGCATTAGACACGCCATAAGCGCAAGCCAGGAAGCAAACGAAAATTTCGGCAAAAACCTACCTGCCCTTCGCTTTAGCCAGCCATCGACAAACTCCGATAATAGGACACGTCTGCCTGATGAGTAAGCAATGAAAAAACTGACAGGTCTTTTTTTATGGTTCTGCGCAGCAACGTTCCTTGCACAAATTTGCATCGTCGGGCTTGCGGCGTCGAAAGGGAACGTCAGCCGTCAAACGATCGCGCAAGTAATTGGCTTGCTAAATGGAATCGATATTCAAGGAGGACGACTAAAGCAAGCATTGATTAGCGCTCGCGATACTCCGACACCTTTGTACCAAGACGTTCTCAATGCAAAGACCAATGCCTTGCTCCAACTCGACAGTCGTAGTCGAGCGCTAGACAATTTCCAACGTCAACTTGGCGATCAACAACGTGAGTTTCAGAAAAAGGTGGAGGATTTCGACGAGCGCCGACTACAGTTCGAGATGCAGCAAGAAAAACAGCGGACGGGTACACAACTCGACAAATTGAGGGAAGTTCAGACGATTCTCGAAAATATGGCACCCGAAGAAGCCAAGAAGCAACTATTTATTAAACTAGTAAATAATGAGTTAGCGGATGTTGTATCGATCATTCGGGGTATGCCATCCGATAAACAAAAGAAGATCCTAGCTGAATTCACGCAACCAGAAGATCACCAAAAGCTAGCAGACGTTTTACGCGAAATTAGGCGTGGACAGCCCCAGACTGCAGCAGACCCAGTCCCGAAGCAGCCCTAAACCGACACCGAAAAGTAGAAGCATGGCCCTTGCCCGGATTATTCATTAGCCGCAGGGCGCTAGCCCACGGTTGTCATTGAGACCATAACCGTGGGCTAGCGCCCTGCGGCTGATCCATAAAAACCCTTTTAATAATCCGGGCTTGGACAAAAACTACGCCCAATTTTAAATCGGCAATCGCTAACGAGGAAAGAACCAAATGGAAAACGACACGTCAATCAATCGCATTTCTTCGTCAGATAGCAACACTTCAGTCCTTCGTAAAAAGGCGACTGCGGAAAAGATCAATATTAGCCAGCTATCCTTTTTCGATGAACTTTTGAGTATAGGTCAGTTCGAATCTAGTTTGCAAGAAGCGGTCGGACTGCCGATTAAACAGCCAACTCCCTCGGACTGCGGTCCAAAAAGCAAGTCTATCGACGAAACAAGTAATGAGGCGGACAGCGGAGAGCCCGACGCATCGCCTGATTCAACTGCAGAACAGTCGGCTTCCGCCGTTGTTGCTTCAGCTCAACAGCACTTGCCCTCGCAACCTCAATCGCACGGCCAAGAAAGGAAATCCGATAAACAGAGTAGGAACCAGTCGGTGGAGAGCGAGTCGGCTAATAAGAATTCGGGGCCAGATATAAAAAGTACATTGACGACCGCAAACGGCCCGAGCGAACCAGAGCTCCTGGGCTCTAGCGTCGATGCAAAGGCTTCGGCCGGAGCGGATTTCCTCAATGTCAAATCGGAGCTAAACCGAGCGGACGGCGATGGTGAACAACAGCCCGTTGGGAACACAGGGGATTCGAGTCAGTCCAAACCAATTCTCAAAGGCAAAGCTTCGACAAACAAACATGAGGCAAAAGCCGACCAGGGCAAATCCCCCGAAAGCAATTTGGATTTAAATGCAGATTCATTGCCAGCCGACTCCAAACTGGAGCCGACATCTTCCCATTCGCCAGTAAAGCAGACAATAAAGCAGAGTGATGGCCATGGGAATACAGACAATAGCGATGCCACGTCTTCACAGCCTCGCAACAGACGAGCGGAACGTCTCTCACAACGAACATCAGAAAATGACCACAAATTAGAGGATAGTGATTCGTCATCCGCTTCAGCACAAGCGATTGAATCCGTAGGTCCGTTAGCAACGAGCGAAATGCCCCCGCAGGAGAGTATTCTTTCTGTCACCAGCTCGGTAAATAGTTTAGCCCCGATTGTCAATTTTTCACCCCTAATCGCACCCCTCGTTTCGATCAGTACCAATTTGACTAGCACGACTGCGAACGCTCAGCCTAGTGTCGAAGGCATTTCTGCAGTCGCTACAACTACAACACGCGGGGGCATTCAAACTAACATGAGTGCAACTTTTTCCGGCGCGACCTCCGTCACTTCCAATCCAGCCCGAACAGAAAAAGGTGGTAGCGAGGTAGCGCGAAGCAACCCTGGAAGTCGGATTTCAGCATACCAAGAAGTGAAATTGGTTCAGCGCGTTTTACGCGGTGTCGAGCAATTGGCGAACGGGGGAGGACAAGTTCGACTGCGATTGCATCCGCCGGAACTAGGATCGTTGCAAATGTCGCTGAGAATGGAGGCTGGCCAAGTATTTGCAAAACTAGAGGTAGAAAACTCAACGGCACGCGATGCTTTGCTAAACAACATTCAGACCCTCCGGGATCGCCTGGCAGAACAAGGCATGCAAGTAGCCTCCTTTGAGGTCGAGGTCAGTACCGATTCATCAGGCTCAGGTACCAGCAGCTCTAATTTCCAGAAAGA
>JAYVBW010000869.1:0-6865 GCA_043750255.1 Pirellula sp. | reverse complement strand
GGGAACAGTTGCCACCACCGTCGAGCGACCTCCTCGTCCGACCAGCCAGCCACCACGTCTGGCCTATTGCGAAGGATTACATGAACGTGATTGACCATTACCGCAAAGGAAAGGCAATCAATTCCAAAGCTGGCAGCAAGTTCTTGGAGTCGATTTTGGATCCAAGTCCGGCGATGTTCAAACGATTTGCCGGAGACAGGATCCATGCCACAAAGCCACGCCCTGCGCACCGTTCTCTGAACGGCATGAAAAGCCCCCACCTCATTGGGATCGAAAATATCGCGTCGATTCTGCCTAGCCATAAGTGCCTCCCGCAAATGCCAATTGGATCGAAATGAAATGAACATTTTCAAAAATCTACCAAAATACGGAAATCGACACAATACTTTTATGGATGGCCCCAATATTACCCTGATGGCCCCAATATTACGATGGCCCCAATATTACCCTGAAATTCATCTTCCTACCCCAAATTTTCCTACCTAGACAGACTCACTCGGACAATCTCGATCAATTGCTGCTATTCTTTACCTGGCCCGAGTTATGATCGACGCCCAAATCGTCGTATCGCGGTCAATTGCGAACAACGAGTCGTTGGCAGACCGAGTAATCGCAATATTTAGCAAACCATGTCACGCAAATCGATTCGCCGGTTATTAAACTCAGTAAGTCACTAGACCATTTCCAATCACGAGATACGGCAACTCGTTCATGTTCAACCCTATAAAAAGTGCAATAGTTGAGATACCGACATGACAAGAACACAAAAGTCCAAATTCTTATTCTGGAAAAAAGCAGCACAGAAATCCTTCAGAAAACTTTTGAGGCCCGCTTTAGTATTTGAACGCTTGGAGAGCAGAGAACTCTTGGACGCAACCAATTGGACGAATCCGTTGCAACGACTCGACGTGTCTGCAGACGTTTCGCAGTCGGTAGATCCGCTCGACGCCCTAATCATCATCAATGAAATTAACTCGCCTTTTTACACTTCCTTCTCAGACAAAAGACTCCCGAGTCTGCCGGATTCGAATCGAACTCCACATCCTTTTTTGGACGTCGATTGCGACGGATTCGTTTCCCCTCTCGATGTTCTGAATGTCGTAAACGCAATCAACTTCGGCACGCATGCAGAAGGTTGGAAATATGAATCCAACTCGTCCAATGGACTGGATGGCGGATTTGTAAGCAGTGCTAGCTGTGGTCCTAAATTGCACGAGGGGGTGTCTTACATCACTCAGATTTCGACCGATTTCACTATCCCACCGAATGCAACCAACCTGAGTTTTCGTGTTTCGAGTACGTCCTTTGACACATCCTCGGTGACGGGTATGAAGGATGCCTTTGAAGCCGCTCTCGTCGATCAGAACGGCAATACCCTGGTATTCCCCTTTTCCCGCAGTCGGGATTCATTCCTGAACCTGAGCGAGGGACAAGTACCGGTTTCTGCACCCGGCGTCAAAGTGACCGGTGACAAGATAGACGTCAACGTCTCGCAGATTCCTGCCGGTACAGTTGCCAAACTGTTAATCCGTCTGGTCAACAACGACCGTGACACTCAGACGAGCGCAGGAGTAAGCGAACTGAAAATTGCAACGGATGGCGTCAGCGTTCCGATCGGCACCGCTTCGGCTGAATCAACTCCTTCCATTGACAAAAGAAATGGGATCGACTTTTCTCATTTTTCAGATGTTACCGGTAGCTTAGTCGCACAGTACGGCCGAACAAGTCATTTCGACGATCCTCAAATTCTGTATTCCGACTTGGCCATACGCAACAACGGTAGCTACTCGGCCAAAACGCCGTTGCTGCTGGTGCTAAAGAATTTCAGCAATCCGTCGGTACGTGTTAGAAATGCCGACGGAATGACGCCCGAAGGCGATCCCTATTTTGACTTTTCAACTCTAGTAGCGCACGGGACCCTTTCGCCTGCAGAGACCTCTGCATCACGCAACGTCACGTTCTACAATCCCAACCAGTCGCAGTTCACATACGATATTGCCGTACTTAGCGAACTAAATCAAGCCCCTTCGTTCATCTCGGAACCGGACGTCGAAGCTCTCATCGGCAAGGTTTACACCTACATCGCGGCAGCGAACGATCTCGATGGCGACAAACTAACATTTTCAATTCTAAGCGGCCCCGTGGGGATGACGGTGGATTCGCTTTCCGGGAAAGTCACCTGGCAGCCGAACTCCGGCCATGTAGGAAATCACTCAATCATCCTGCGTGTCGACGACGGCCACGGTGCACATACGGAACAGCATTTTACACTAGCCGCCATTGACCCACCGCCGAATCGGCCGCCAGTATTTGCCTCGACACCTGTAGTCGATTCCAATGTCGGCTCGCCGTATGTTTATGATGCTAAGGCCACCGATTCTGACGGCGATCCCTTAACCTTTCATCTATTGTCAGGTCAGCCAGGAATGTCAATTGACTCGGCTTCTGGGCGCGTTCAGTGGACGCCACCTGTGTTAGGCGCTCCCTTGAATAACGTTCTAGTTACATTGAGCGTCGACGATGGTCATGGCGGTATCGCTAACCAATCCTTTGTCATCGACATCCAACCTGCAATTGGTAATCACAAGCCAGTCATCGTTTCCACGCCGAACGATGCGAAAAACGCATCAGTGACCGCAGAGTCCATAACGGTTTATGCGAACGTTCCTCAATTCATTTATGACTTGCGCTCTCTGGACGCGGACAATGACGCATTGTCCTATTTCCTGGCTGCGGGTCCTGATCGGATGACGCTCAATTCGCAGACAGGAAAACTCGCATGGTCACCCGTCGAGGCGGACGTTGGTGATCACTCGATTTTGGTCAGAGTCGAAGACGGACGGGGAGGTTTTGATACGCAAACGTTTACGCTGCGCGTGGATAGTAATACAGGGGCGGAAATTCACGGCCAAGTATTGCAAGATCCCCAGGTCTCCGCTTTGTCACACGTGAGTACGACGCTCACTGTCGACAATCGGTTTGCTTTGTTTCATGGCGCAGCGAATGGCAGTAAGTTAAGTTTTGTTGGCCAGGACGACGACGATTATAATGTACCGGAATCGTTCTCTTTCAATGCGAACGTGGGCGACTATCTCTATGTCGTTGCTTGGGACTTTGGCGGATACAACATGTTCGTGGGCGATTTTCTCATCAACGACACGCAGCGTATTGTGACGAATAATACAGACTGGGAGTATGTTATCGGTAACGGTGCGCATCCGAATCCGAATAGAAGCTTCGATCCGCCTCCATTATCAACACTCAAATCCGACATTGCTGGCGGACGTTGGAAAGCGCCACTCGTAAGCCAAAAGCAACCATTCTACCCATGGGGTACGTTCGCTCCCGCGATCTCGGCGCAAGCTGAATACATTTGGGCTGACACCTATGATTCGAATACCACAGCTAGCGCCCAAAGCTACGTCATTTTCAGGGTAAAAACACCTGGCCAGCCAGCTGTTCCGATAGGTTTACCGGATTTCACCGTCTATCTTGATAAAGATCGGAACGGCCAACGCGATGATGGCGAAGCCTTTACAACCACCGACAACAAGGGAAATTACTCATTTACCAATCTAGCTCCCGGCGAATATGTCGTCCGAGAGGTGCCACAACTTGGCTTTGTGCCGACATTTCCTCGAAACGGACTTCCTGTAAATGATGCCAAATTTTTCGGTCCAACTCCTTATCTTCGACGGCAGGACAGTCCGTTCGCGTCGTATCTTACCAGTCCGAATTTCTGGTTAGAGGACTTTGAAGATCGTCAATTGAATACGCCTGGGGTCACAGCGACCAGCGGAGTATCTCTTTCGGTCAATGGCAACGCAGCTGCGGCTGATTCGGTTGACGCAGATGACGGTTTAGTCGATGGTAACGGCCAAGGTGGTTTTGTCCTCACCCCATCGGGTAACAATATTGGTTCTTCTGCGTTGGGCGTGACATTTACATTTGATCCTGTCGTTCTTGGAGGACTTCCAACAGTGGCTGGCATCGTTTGGACCGATGGAACGCCCAATGACACCATTATCTTTGAAGCATTTGCGGCAGATGATTCACTCATCGGTAGTTTCAATTCACCTAACATCGGCGACACCAGCTTCTTAGGTACGACCGCCGAAGATCGATTTTTTGGCGTCTCTGCGGCCCAAGGAATTTCCCGAATCCGAATCAGGGGAACGATTACCGGTCAAAATGCTTTTGAAGTGGACCATTTGCAGTATGGTCTTATTACAACGGCGCGAGATGGCTTTCACTTCGTTAAATTGGCTGCCAGTCAGATCGCAACCGGCATCGATTTTGGTAACCAAGTTGGTATTCCAAGCACCGTCGCGGAAATTCACGGAACGAAATGGAACGATCTTAATGGCAACGGACTGCGGGATGGATATTCGGTAAACCTCGTAGTCAACGGAGATTTTGAAGCCGGCGATATTGGTTTCAGATCTGATTGCACCGATTTAACTTCAGGGGGGCCTATCACCGCGCCGGACGTCTTTTGGATCGATCGAGACGCGATACGGGCATATCAGGTATTCCCTCCAGTAGGCGTTTTTCCAGATCACACTTTTAACACGCCTGGCTCCGGTCTAGCGATGATCTTTAATGGTCCCTCGTCAATAAAAAATGTCTGGATTCAGACTGTTCTGGTCGAGCCGAATACGGACTATGAATTTTCGACATGGGCAGCAACGATGTACGATGTTGCGTTTGCGAAGTTGCAGCTGACCGTCAACAATACTAGCGTCACAGAAGTCGTTCAGTTGCCCGTCGAAGAAGGGAAATGGATACAAATCGTGGGCCGATGGAATTCAGGTAACAGCCACACGGCTGAACTCCGAATTGGGGATCTGGAAACCGCGTTAATCGGCAACGACTTTGAGCTTGATGATATTGCGTTTCGCGTCTTGGAACCGGTTCTCGCAGACTGGACAATCTACCTCGATCAGAACCAAGACGGCCGACGAGATCCTGGCGAGCCGTCAACAACGACGGATATAAACGGTAGCTATGCTTTCACTCATCTGTCATCGGGGCAGTATATCGTTGCTGAGGAATTGAAGCCGCGATGGCAGCAGACGAGTGTCGGTGGAGTGAATCAGCCAGCTTCGCTGTATGCTGTTAGCATGCCTTCTTTTGCAAGTCAGCAACTCTACCGAATTGACGACTATGCAAGCGTGCCGAAAGCCACGGTCATTGGCCCTACCAACGCATCACTCGGTGATCTGGCAATCGATCCGGTAACCGGTCAAGCTTTTGGAGTTAGTACGGACGGAAGTTCGTCGACACTCTATGCCGTCGATCTGGCCACCGGTCTGAGCACGCGCGTCGGCAGCCCATCGGCGTCCGGATTGAATGCCTTGGATTTCTCGCCCGATGGGACGCTGTATGCAATGTCGTTCTCGGGCAGCATGTTGTACAAGATTAATACTTCGACGGGGCAAGCGACTGCACAATTCGATACGGGTTATCGATCCCTTGGCGACCTTGCATTCGAGGACAACGATTCGTTCTACATTGCGACATCCGCGGGCCTTGTGAATGGACGCGTCAGCAATCACATCGTGAACATCGTTACTCCCTCTGGGAACCTGCTTCCCACGATGGCTGGATTGGATTTCGATTCTTTCGGCCAGCTCATCGGAGGTTTTGGTGCGGACGCATCCAGCGTAGCGCGGACATATCTCATTGACAAGACGACGGGATCCAACTCGGTGATTGATTCGATCGACGTAGCCAACAGCGCACTCGGACTGGCTGGAATTTCGTTTGGGCGGCCCTCTATCAAAGCGACAAACAGCCGTAAAACCTATGACATCACCGTTTACGGGGCCGATATTATCTCTGGCGTCGACTTTGGCAACGTTGCCGTAATCAATCGTCCGCCTGTGATTCAAACTGCTGCTCCCTCATTGACTGCCGTCGGCAAGCTGTTCCGTTACAACGCCACAGCCACCGACGCCGATGGCGATCGTCTAGTATTTGATCTTCCTGTAAAGCCACTGGGAATGGCTGTCGATCTGGCCAACGGCGTGATTGTTTGGAGTCCGTCTGCCGATCAAGTGGGTGTGCAGAACGTAATCCTGCGCGTAAGCGATGGGCGTGGTGGGGTTGATCTACAATCGTTCCAAATTACAGTCGGAGCGCTGAATTCCGGGCCGATCATCACCTCGAAACCGCCCGGTCCTGCTGTTGCAAATCTGCCTTACGAATATCGCATTCGTGCGCAAGATGCTGAGGGTGACCCCATTAAGTTCCACTTGAACGGTCCAGCCATTGGAGTTGTAGCCGTGAACCCCACCACAGGCGTTCTCACTTGGCTTCCTGGCTCAAGCGACGTTGGCCCACACATTATCGAAGTAACCGCGACCGATCCGTCTGGCGATGGTCAGCTCCAAAGATTTACTTTGAATGTGGTTGCGTCTGCACCGAACCGTGAACCGGTAATCTCCTCCGCTCCACGAGAACAAGTACGACTTGGAAACAACTATTTGTATGCAGTCGATGCTGCCGATCCGGACGGCGATCCCCTAAAATACCAGCTTGATGCTGGACCTGTCGGAATGAGCATCGACGCCACTGGCGTCATTACTTGGACTCCGACTGGAGCGCAGTTCGGCGACAACCAAGTTACGGTTCGAGTTTCAGACGGTCGCGGTGGTCAACAAATCCAGTCGTTCAACGTTGCCGTACTGACTAAGGCCGCCAACCATGCGCCCGTCATTAGCTCGACCGCAACGCTCGCAGCCACACTCGGAGTCGGATATCGGTACAGTGTCAAGGCTAGCGACGTCGATGGTGACACCCTCGCCTTTGGCCTGGACAAGAGTCCCGCCGGAATGTCGATCGACGTACTCACCGGAGCAGT
>JAYVBW010000868.1:0-2199 GCA_043750255.1 Pirellula sp. | reverse complement strand
CTGCGTGCTGTCAATCTAAAAACAATTAGCTGGGGAATTGGCCTTCAGATTGCTGTCGCTGTCGCAGTGACTCAATTCGTCTGGGTTCAGTCTGCCTTTCAAGTCCTAGGTAGCGGAATAAGAGTGCTCATCGAATGCTCCGACAAAGGAGGAGAGTTTGTCTTCGGCTCGCTATCGAAGGTCGACGGTCCAGCGGGATTTATCTTCGCCTTCAAGGCATTGCCTCCTATCATTTTTGTGTCTGCATTCTTTAGTGTGCTCTACTACCTGGGTGTATTGCAATTGGTGGTAAAGGCATTTGCTTGGGTGATGCAATTTTTTATGGGTACATCGGGGGCAGAGACCCTTTCCGTCGCGGCAAATGTTTTCATGGGTCAGACGGAAGCCCCCCTCATAGTCAAACCCTTCGTGCCAAGGATGACCAAATCGGAATTGCTCGCGATGATGGCCAGCGGAATGGCGCATATATCCGGCGGAATGATGGCGGTATACATCAGTTACGGGGCCGATCCTGTGGCAATCCTTTCTACATGCGTTATGGCGTGTCCTTGCAGTTTGTATTTGGCCAAAATCGTGATGCCGGAAGTTGGAACGCCTGAGACTTTAGTAAGCTCGAATATTGTCGTTCCAAGAATGCATGAAAACGCAATTGATGCTGCGGCATCTGGAGTGAAGGATGGCTTGATGTTGGCGCTCAATGTTGCTGCCATGCTAATCGGCTTCTTGGCCTTTATCGCATTGTTTGATTCCCTCATTGGCGGAATCAAACCGTTGTTGCTCGGTACCGGTTTGACTGCCGAGTCGCTTGCATGGTTTCCTGACAATCTGACTCTTTCGAAAATCCTCGGTACGATTTTCCAGCCGGTCGCCATGTTGATGGGAGTTCCGCTAGAAGAAACGCATCAGGTAGGAAGCTTGCTCGGAATCAAACTAGCTGCCAATGAACACGTGGCTTACGTGACTTTGACCAAAGATGCTGCCTACGCAGACATGTCGGAGCGAGCAAAATTGCTATCGGTGTACGCACTCACTGGTTTTGCCAATTTCTCATCCATAGGGATTCAGTTGGGTGGCATAGGTGCTCTCGCGCCCGAACGACGAGCTGATCTTGCGAAGCTAGGACTCACGGCTCTTTTCGTTGGTTTCTTAGCAACGATCTTGAATGCCTCCGTTGCCGGTCTATTGATTCGCTGAGGTCAGCCAGGCTTCAGTAAATGCCGAGTGCTTCATACTCTTTCCTCCTTCGACAAAGTAGCTGTAGATTGCGTGTATCGTACCGTCCGATCCTTGTGTTACTGCCGGGTAATGAAAGGATCCGCTTGGCTGATCTTCGAGATGCCGTGTTACCGGCCATGAAAGGCCTTCGTCGCTGGAAAGAGATACTGCCAATCGGTTCCGTCCTTTGGTTGTGTCATTGTACACCAACAACCATTTCCCGCTCTCTAGGCGGATACCGTCCACCCCTGCGCCAGGGTTGGGCAAATCGCACACGCCTACTGAGCCCCACGTTTCACCTTCGTCGCTCGACTCTGCAACTCGCACCTTCCCTCTTACTCCATTCTCTCGCATATAGGCTACCAGTGTTCCGTCGTTGCGGCGCAGTACCGTGGGCTGAATATTACCAAACCCAAAGAGCGGTTTACTGGCGTGCCATGTCGCGCCGCCATCATCGGTTATGGCCATGATGGAAATGGAAAACGTGTCGGTGTAAAGTGGCAACAAGATGCGCCCACTGGGCAGTTGTGTAGGTTTGCAGCGTGGTTGCCAGCCCAAACGCTGATATAGCTTTTCCCCAAGTCGCGCACGCAACACGCGGAGGTTTTCTACGGTCTTGAGAGGAAGCTTGTCCTGGTACGGTTCCAACTCGATATCGAGTTTCATTCGGGCCTCATCTGCAAAGTCATCCGGCTTGAGCAAGATCATTGCTTCCCGATGCCAACGAGGCGACTCCGGAGCAGAAAACTGCTTTGCTACTTTAAAATTCGTCAGGCAAGATTCCCAACTGTTCGCAAGAATAGTTGGGTAAAACAACCAAAGTTGTTGGTCGCGATCAATGAACAAAGCCGTATTGCAATCTGGAAAACCGGGTGTATCGGCAAGAACAAACGGTTCAGTCCAAACAGCGGAACCTCGCTTCTTCCAAGCGGCATACACTGCGACGTCATCGGCTTGACGTTCACCTGCACCGCGATACCAGGA
>JAYVBW010000867.1:0-1543 GCA_043750255.1 Pirellula sp. | reverse complement strand
AAGCTCGAACAAGCAGTAACGGACACGTACAAGCGCCGAGCGTCCAAAAAAGCGAGACACCAACCTCGTCCAAACAAAAAACCACTAAAGCCGCCCATCGTCGTCGTTCTTAACTCAAAGGAACGATCGAAGATCGAAAAACTCGACTACAAAACCGCAGCATAAAATCCTTCACGGCGTTGGGCTGGCCCCAAGGAGCACTGATGGCACAGCGTCGAGACAACGGAAATCGCAAATTTACAATTTTTGCGATTCAGCCATTGCCAAGAATTAAGACCGTCGCTGACCCGAATGACCTAGCGGTCCGTTGCCAATAATCGGCCGGAAATGATCTGTTGCAGGCAATCACTAGCTTGCGCGTCGTGTTAGTTGGTTTTTCGTACCGGCCTCGAAATTTTTTTCGATTCCGCTTGACTACTGTCTGCGACCTCTGTACTATTTGTTACAGTACAGACGAAACAGGAGTCGATCATGAAATTTCGAATCGTTGCGGGGAGTAGCATTTCCATCTATCGGCAGATCGCCGATCAAGTTGCTCGGGCGGTCGCAACCGGCGATTTGCCGGTCGGTGAGCCGCTACCAAGCGTTCGAGCATTAGCGAAGGAACTGGTCATCAACCCGAATACCGTGGTTAAGGCTTACTCTGATCTCGTACGGGATGGAATCGTCGAAAACCAAGCAGGCCGCGGCTTTTACGTTGCCAAGCGTCGCCAGGTCTATTCCAAATCCGAGCGGCTTCGGAGGCTGGATGAAGCCATTCAGGGATTGATCAATCAAGCGGTCTCGCTCGATTTTTCCCTGGATGAAGTTGCCCAACGTACTCAGGACGCTTTGCAATCCGCTTATCGCGCCGTGTCACCATCGTAGCAGAATGATGAATCCATTTCCAACCTCAAGATAAACGAGAATCGCCATGACAGAGATCGCCATCTCAGCCTGCGGGCTGACTCGGTATTTCGAAAAAAGGCCCGTCGTCAACCAAATCGACTTTAAATTACCTAGAGGGACAGTCACCGGGCTGATCGGCCTCAATGGGGCAGGCAAGACGACAACGTTGCGAATGCTCATGGGGCTGCTAAGTCCGACACGAGGTCGTTGTGAAGTGCTTGGAGTGGACTCATGCGAATGGACGCCGCAACAGCGATGCCGAATTGGCTATACGGTCGAAGGTCACTTTCTCTACTCGTGGATGAAAGTCCGCGATAGTGAAACGCTTCAACAAAAGACATTTGACCGATGGAATGGAATCCTGTTTCAGCAAACCATTGCCCGCTTCGGAATATCACCCGAACAGATTTGCGGCCGCCTCAGCCGCGGTCAAAGAGCTGGCGTATCTCTGGCTTTAACGCTTAGTGCCGAACCGGATGTTCTGATATTGGACGATCCCGCCTTGGGCCTAGACCCAATCAGCCGACGCGCACTCAACGCGACTGTCTTGGAGTTTGTGGCGGAAGGAACGCGGACGGTCTTGCTCAGTACTCATATGCTGGATGATGTAGAACGGGTCGCCGATCGAATCTTGCTGATGGTCGATGGCCGAATT
>JAYVBW010000866.1:0-3546 GCA_043750255.1 Pirellula sp. | reverse complement strand
GAGTCGGATACCCGGCACTATGCTCACATCGACTGCCCAGGTCACGCTGACTTTATCAAGAACATGATCACCGGTGCCGCACAAATGGACGGCGCGATTTTGGTTGTTAGCGCAGCTGACGGACCGATGCCACAGACCAAGGAACACGTCTTGCTCGCTCGCCAGGTTGGCGTGCCTGCGGTGCTCGTATTCCTTAACAAGTGCGATTTGGTCGATGACGAAGAGTTGCTCGAATTGGTCGAATTGGAAATTCGAGAGCTTCTCACTAAATACGGTTTTCCAGGCGAAGAGACTCCAATCGTTCGCGGCAACGCAAAGCTCGCTTATGACAAGCCTGCGGACCCTGCCGCCAGCAAGTGCATCACCGATTTGATTGCAGCAATCGATGCTTTCATCCCACAACCAATTCGAGAAGAAGACAAGCCGTTCTTGATGGCCGTTGAAGACGTTTTCTCGATTGAAGGTCGCGGAACTGTCGCAACGGGTCGTATTGAACGCGGTATGATCAAAGTCGGCGAGGAAGTCGAAATCATCGGCTTGATGGACGAAAAGAAGAAGACAACCGTCACGGGTGTCGAGCAATTCCGTCGAGAAATGAAAGAAGGCCGAGCTGGCGATAACGTCGGATGCCTCCTTCGTGGCGTCCGCCGTGAAGACATTGAGCGCGGCCAAGTACTAGCTAAGCCCAACTCGATTACTCCGCACAAGAAATTCGAAGCGGAAGTCTACTGCTTGAGCAAAGACGAAGGCGGGCGACACACTCCGTTTTTCTCTGGTTACAGGCCACAATTTTACTTCAGAACTACAGACGTAACCGGTACGGCCAATCTTGTTGATGCAGAAATGTGCATGCCTGGCGACAACGTCAAGCTCACGGTAGAACTGCAAAAGACAGTTGCAATCGATGCGGGTGTTCGGTTTGCTATCCGCGAAGGTGGCAAGACGGTCGGTTCGGGCGTTGTTACCAAAATTATTGAGTAGTTTGGTTTTCAAACTCGCTAAATGCGCGTAGGTCAGCCTGTCCTCAGGCTGACATGGTTTGTTAGGAGCGTAGCTCAATTGGCAGAGCACCGGTTTCCAAAACCGGGGGTTGCGGGTTCGATTCCCTCCGCTCCTGTTGAGTCACTTTCGATTTCATCATCCACAGAAAAAGCATGGCAACTGTATCCGAAGATTCAGCATCCGGCCGCTCGTTAATTAGCGAACTTTTTGCCGGATCGCTATATAAGGCTCGGCAGGGACGTATTGTCCGCCAAGTCACATGTCTGGCGCTCTGGTTGACGATGTGCCTAGGGGCGTGGCAACTGTACGAAACGTTGGGGTCTGGCCTTTATGGCATGAATGCTTGGCGATATTTGCTGCCGGGCGGGCTAGTTGCACTTGGCATGTGGTTCGCATTTCGATTGGTAAACTGGCCTAAATTTGCTGATTTCTTGATCAGCGTTGAGGCTGAAATGACAAAGGTTTCATGGCCGACCAAAACAGAGCTTTACAGAGCTTCGATGGTCGTTATATTCACGATGGCTTTTCTGGCATTGTTGTTGTTTGCGTACGATTTGATCTGGCAAGCAATTTTCGATGGCATTGGAGTTAGTTAATTTTTTTGGCTGGGTTGTCAGCGGATGGCTGGCCTCCCCAACAAGCCAGGAGAATGGCCTGCAGGCGACTTTCTGCCGTGCGTAAGCACTAAGTTTTTCCGTCTGGTTTGGTTGTTCGTTAAGACTGGCGCTAGGTTTTCGAGTGAACATTTCCACACAATCCGAAACTGAATCTGCTGACGCTGGCGATATGCGCTGGTACATCCTTAAGGTTCAGTTCAACCGCGAAGATACCATTCGCACTGCTTTGGAAAAGCGAATCCGCTTGTCCAACATGGAATCTTCGTTTGGCGAGATTCTCGTCCCGACTGAAGATGTGGTGGAATTTACACGAGCCGGTAAGCGCCGTGTCGTGAAACGCAAACTCTACCCAGGTTATTTGGTGATCCGAATGATCATCACTGATGATACTTGGTTTTTGGTCCGCGAGACCAATGGAGTCGGCGATTTTACCGGTTCTGGTGGCAAGCCCACACCGATGACAGACTCCGATGTGGAGAAAATCATTAAGATGGCTTATCCCGACGCTGATGACGAACAAGTACCCAAGACTACGATTCCATTCAGATCTGGCGATCGTGTACGAGTCAAAGAAGGAAACTTCCAAAGTCTCGAAGGCGAGGTCGACCGGATCGACGAGGCCAATGGGCGTGTTACCGTGATCATCAGTATCTTCGGTCGCAGCACTCCAGTCGAATTGGACCACTGGCAAATCGAGTCTCTCTAATCTGCCAGTTCAAGCACGGAACGCATTTTGTTCGGTTGGCTTGTGCAGGTGGTGTTGGGAGTAGCATTCAAAATAATCGAGTTTTAATAGAGTATTGAAACTTAACATTCAGTATCGGTGACAGAAGCGGACACAAGGTTCACTATCAATGGCCAAGCAAGTCGTAGGACAAGCAAAATTTCAAGTACCCGGAGGCAAGGCGACGCCTGCACCTCCAGTTGGTACTTCGTTAGGTAAGTTCGGTATCAATTTGGGGCAGTTTGTCTCCCAATTCAACGAGAGGACGAGGGAGTTCAACGGCACTCCAATCCCTGTAGTTGTGACCGTTTATTCCGACCGCAGTTTCGAGTTCGTAACCAAGAGCCCGCCTGCTTCGGCTTTACTCAAGATTGCGGCTGGCGTTGCTAGCGGATCGAGTGAGCCACATAAAACAAAAGTTGGCAAGGTGACCGCCGCTCAAGTTGAAGACATCTGTAAAAAGAAGATGGCTGACTTGAACGCTCGCGATCTCGAACATGCTCGTCGCATGATCGAGGGCACCGCCCGCAGTATGGGTATCGAGGTCGTAGGTTAATCGAGGGGAGCAAGCGTAACGATGGTCAAGCCAACGAAGGCAATGAAAGCGATGCTCGCCAAGGCACCGGGAATTGTCCCAATGCCATTGCAGCAAGCAGTCGAACTGCTAAAGCAGTTTTCTGGTCGCAAGTTCGATCAGACGGTTGAGATCCATATGAAACTTGGGATCGATCCCTCACAAGCCGATCAGCTTGTTCGAGGTTCGGTAGTGTTGCCACACGGTATCGGCAAGATACAACGCGTGATCGTCTTTGCTAAAGGCGATTATGCGAAAATTGCCACGGAGGCGGGTGCAGATTTTGTCGGAGCGGAGGATCTGTCTAAGAAGATCAAAGACGGTTTTTTGGACTTTGACGTCTGCATTGCAACCCCCGACATGATGGGTATGGTGGGTCCGCTCGGCAAGGTGCTCGGCCCGCGTGGTCTGATGCCTTCGCCACGTGCTGGTACGGTTACGACGGACGTCGCTCGCGTCGTCAAAGAGTACAAGGCTGGTAAGGTTGAGTTTAGAAACGACAAGGGCGCAAACATCCATGCGGTTGTCGGCAAGATGAGTTTCGACGCGACCAAGTTAGTTGAAAATACGACTTCCTTTATTTCGTATGTGCAGTCCCTCAAGCCAAACACGGTCAAGGGTTCGTACAT
>JAYVBW010000865.1:0-1625 GCA_043750255.1 Pirellula sp. | reverse complement strand
TGGTCGGAGGAAATGGACGCGATCGACGTCGCCAATTCTAAATCCGTTGAGATGCGAGAAAGAGTATCTGTCAGTTGATAGCTAGATTGAAACAGATTCTCATCCTGAGTCTTGGCTTTCATCATCAGTCCGATACAAAGCCCTAAACAGCCGATCAACATCGCCGTTGCAGGCAGCGAGACCACTATCTCTACGAATGAAATTCCCCATCGGATGGGTCGGAGTTTTTGTCGCGCCCTGCGCCTAATTTCTTTTCTACGCCTGATCATTGAATCGTTACCTTACCGGAAGCAGTAGCTACCTGAACTAATTGTGTTCGACTCCCTGATCCAACGGTAATGGTGACGCCTCGGTCAGGAAGACCGAATCGATTAAAGGTGACAGTGACACTCGTAGGCGACTGATTAGGCTTCGTCGAATCCACGAGTCCGACCATTCGAACTTGATAGGGTGAATCTGTTAATTTAACGCTGTAGGAAGCGCTCGGTCGATCGAGCGAGGTGATGCCGACCATGGTATAAGTACTGTCCGAAAGCGTGAAGTTGATCGACTTGGTAGAGTTCGTTTGGCGTGCGGAGCATTGGGCTAGTTGCAAATCGTTCGACATCCGCTTGACCGCCATTTCAACACGGTATCGATCAAGACTAGCAATATAATTAGGAGTAGCTATGGCAGCGATAATGCCGAGGAAAAGGGTACAGCATGTCAATTCTAAAAGTGAAAACCCACGGGACCGAACAGGGCCGAGCGAGTTCTGATATTCTCTAGAAAGGTTCATTGCTAATTCTCGCTTTCAAACTGTTGCCATGGTGTTGATCGCAGTAGCGATGCGATCCATCAGTTGTGCAGAGGTCGACATTTCTATGAAACACTCTCGGTTTGGAACGACGGATTTGGAGGCGGTTTCGATTCGGCTTTCGCTCAGGCAGTCGAAGAGTCCCTGAACAAACGTAGCGTCCCAAGTCTTACCAGCTCCCTCACGCAAAATGCTCTCTGCCTTTTCGATCGGCATCCCGTCGCGATAGGGGCGGTTACTAGTCATCGCATCGTAGGCATCCGCAACCGCCAAGATTCTGCCTTCGAGTGGAATCTTTTCGCCCTTCAAACCTGCGGGATAGCCACTACCGTCTATCGCCTCATGATGATAAAGAACACCGGGGAGAACGTAGCTGAGTTGGCTTAAGTTTTCGAGAATTGCGTGGCCAATTTCGGGGTGTTTTTTGACGATATTGTATTCTTCTTCGGTGAGCTTCCCTGGCTTGCTCAAGATCGCGTCTGGGACACCGATTTTTCCTACATCATGCAATAGTCCCGCCATGTAAATGCGTTCGCACTCGAATGAATCAATTCCAACACGATGTGCAATTGCCTTTGCAATATTAGCTACACGATCGCTGTGCCCGCAGGTGTATGGATCTTTTGCGTCGATCGCGTTGACGATTGCACGGATAGCACCAATCAGGAGTGCATCCTGTGCATCGAGAAACTCAACATTTTTTGCATGGGATGCGAGTAGATTCGCGGCTGTCGACATGAGTCCAGCCTCGAATGTTCCGAATTGATAAATATTTGGGTAAGTTAGATGAGCATCGACGGCTGGCGGCGTATTGTAGGGAGTGAGTTTG
>JAYVBW010000864.1:0-3176 GCA_043750255.1 Pirellula sp. | reverse complement strand
CAGTTTTTGCAGGATCCGATCGAGTTCTGCCCGGCTCGTTGTCTCGTCATCGTTTATTTTGAGAATTTTGTCCTCGGGTTGAATGCCTGCGTTGACAGCGATCCCACGTGATAGCACTCTTTCAACGACGACGCCTGGCACATTTAATTTCAATCGAGCGCCCAGTTGGGTTCGCCGAGGCACGGTCGCTTGCGGATTGGCTCGTCCCTTGACTTTGACAAAGGTGAGTTTCGATGCGTCGGTAGTAATTCGATTTGCAATCGTTGTGACCATATCGGTGATGCGTTCGATTCCGCCAATGTTGATTTTGTCGAAATCATCGCTTGGGCGATGGTAGTCATCATGCAATCCAGTGAAGAAATGCAAAACAGGAATATTCTTTTGAAAGAACGATTGGTGGTCGCTGGGGCCCATGCCCTCGGGTTGACGCTGAATTGAGAACGCTTGTGAATCGTTAGCCTTTGTGATCATCTCATCGAATTCGGTGGCAGAACCTGTCCCGTAGATAGTAAGGTCGTTGTTGGTGAGCCGACCTACCATGTCCATATTGAGCATAGCGACAGTGTTCTCCAGCTCGAAACGCGGGTGCTTTACGTAATAATCGCTACCCAGAAGACCGCGTTCTTCGCCTGAGAAAGCAATGAAAACAAGGGTGCGTCTCGATACCTCTGGACCGGATTTCCGGGCTAAGAGACCGAGTTGCCTTGCGGCTTCCAATAAGCATACGGTACCGGATGCATTGTCGTCAGCTCCATTGTGAACCGCGATCGTTCCTGGCGCCAACGATCCCATACCGCCCAGGCCTACGTGATCAAAGTGTGCACCGAGAACAACGTATTCATTTGCCAAAGCTCCTTGTCCCGGAAGCACGCCAACCACATTCATGGATGGAAGCTTTTTCAGTTCGACCCTCCCCGCCGCTTTCCAACCCGTCAACACGAAAGATCGCGGCTTGAGATCTTCGTCTATTTGGGATTCTATTTCGGTCAAGGACTTGCCTGATTCCTTTAACCAGGCCTCGACATCGCTTCGTCGGACAAAAAAGGTGGGTACCTGCTCCTTAGTAATAGCGGTTCCCGCTCCCGATATGGAAAGTACAGAATCAGGAATCGCTTTGTCGGAATTTTGGTCGTTTACCAAAATTAAGGCTGCAACACCATGTTTGGCGGCGTTTGATTGTTTCGCAGTGAACAATGCGAATTGGCTTGGGTTAGTACCATCGAACGGACTTTCTGGGTCGTTCATCTGCGGTTCTTTTCGAACCACGATGACCACCTTGCCCGTAACGTCCAAACCAGCAAAGTCATCGTATTTGATGCCTTCTTCGTCAGCCGTGATTCCATAACCCGCAAACACGAGCTCGCCTTCGAAATCGCCATTTTTTCCGAGCGATTGGGGTTGGAATTGCTTGGCTAATTCCAGTTCCAACCTTTCGCCCGATGGCTTGACTATCGTTAGCTTATTGCCAGTCGGTTCGGCCAGCAAGAAGCCACCTGGCAACGTAAATTCCTGGAAAGGCTTTCCGTTGAATATATCTGTCTTAAGTCCAAGCTCTTGCCAACGGTTTGCGATGAACTCGGCAGCCATTTTAAGGCCAGGTGTTTCGGCCGCCCGACCTTGTAGCTCATCGGACGACAGGTATTTGAGGTCGGCCAATAGCCTGCCCTCAATTTCCGTCGTCTCAACTGGAGTTGGTTTGTCATTTGCGACGGAAAACAATGCCGCAGTCAAAACGACGACGCAGGTACAGATTAGTTGGATTCGAAAGGTCAAAGATCTTATTGGTCGCATTTTCACAGCAAAGTCCTAGGGTGACTTGAACGTTTGGATCGTCCTTAATGTTACTAAAATTATTTCGTTGGCGCTAGCGCGGATTATTCACGGGGGGTTTATTGATCAGCCGAGGGGCGCTAGCCAAATGGCACTCACTTTAAAACCTTTGTCGCTATCCTCGGGCTTCGTATTAAGCGAATTCGCCAGCGAATTCGGGCCCGGGGCTAGCGCCCAATGGCACTCACTTTAGCGGTTTCTCATCAGATTCGCTTGGTTTTTCTTTGCGTTTTCGTTTTTGAAAGTGTGTCGTTTTTGGGCGTCGCGGGTAAGCTTCTCGAGGGAAGCTGCGTCCTGGCCGATTAGGGAGCTTTTGCTTTGATGCGCGGTCAAGTGCTATCTCAAACTGTTCCTTCCATTGAGCCCCATCTTGGAACAACTTAGATTGGAGGTGATGCCGATATACCGTCCATACTCCAGTAAAACTGAGTTCTCGCGGCGTGCATTTGGCAACGAACGCTGCTTGTCGACGCAGTTGGCTCGTGAGGTTGTATGCCACCATGGCCATCCCCAGTTCTTTTCGAAACATCTCAACCGATTTGCTCTTTAGCGATTCGGTGTCCAAGACGACTTTTATGTTTCGGATGTCCACTTCGATGTGATTGCGTTGAAAGTACAAGTCCTTAAACGCTTTTGGGGACGCCGTTAGGTCCGTTATGATGTACAGCCATTCTTCTCCAATCTTAAGCTCATAAAGCTTCACCCGAATCGTGCTATCGGCTGGAATCGATGGATTGGTGGCTCGCTCTTTGGCCGAGGGCGTCCATGCATAGTCGTATGTCCGACTTGTTGGTGTCGAATCCAATAGAGTCGCCTTCTTCTTGTGCGAATGGAATCTAACTTCGGTCAATCGAAGCACAAAATTGTGGCCGTTTTCCTTGGCAGTGTTCGCAATGGAGTAGATCCCGAACCCAGCGTCAGCCATCACGATGGATGCTTCGGGGAGCCTCGCGATGAGTGGCTCAGCAAGTTTTGTTTCGGCAATTGCCTTCTCTCCGTACATCGCCCCAATTTCCGGCGGCAACGCCGCTCCCGAGCTGAGTTCATGAGCAGCCACAAGAAAGATAACCGGCCAAACACCTTCTCCATGCTGGTTAGAGGCGGGAGGAAACGCTCTTTGCAGCGCTGCACTTGGGAACCCAGGAAGCGTTGTTCCGTCAATCAAGAACACGCGTTGATTGTTGAACGACGGTTGAGTTGACTCAATGATGGAGTTGCTAAGTCGATTCTGAAACCACTCGACAACTTCGATGGAAAGTCTCTTTCGCGCGTCGCTATACGAGCTGGACTTCGTTGAAAGAGTTCCTTCCCGAAGTCGTTTGTTCGCGTCCTTACCCTTGGGAGCG
>JAYVBW010000863.1:0-4453 GCA_043750255.1 Pirellula sp. | reverse complement strand
ATCATGCGCAGGCAGGAATTCACAGACACGGCTCATTTTGTAGCCGAAATGAATAAGGGGCTTTGCGAGCAGTCCATCGTCAATAGGAAAGGTGGGTTTATCACGTTGCTGTACGCCGTCCTGGAACCGGGTACCCGTACGTTGCATTGGTCATCAGCTGGGCATCAGCCGCCGCTGTTGCAGAATCTGGCTACCGGTACGATCGAGCCGCTAGCAGGTCAGGAAGCTGGAGGTCTGCCACTGGCCGTGGACGAAGATGCTGAGTATGAAACCTATACTTGCATTCTGCCGGAGAATTGTCGGCTGTTGCTCTATACCGACGGCCTGGACGAGGCATTTCCGGAGAATGACGAAAGCAACCACTTCGGCAATGAAGGAATCGTGAAAGTATTGTCTGAGTCCGTATCACTGAGTCTCGAAGAAACCCTTGTGCGACTGTTCGATGCATCCAACAATTTTACTGAAGGGAGTGGACGACAGGATGATACATCAGTTGTGCTCCTGGAACATCGTAAATGAGTGAGTCTTGGCTAACTTGCTTCTGTTTCGGCAGGTTCGTCCGCTTCTTGAAATTTAATGCGAACTTCGGTTCGGTTTTTGTCCTTGACTCGCGCATATTTCAACATGTCGACCATATCCAGGACCAGCACTAATCCAAGTCCGCCAACTTGGAGTTCCTCAGGATCTTCCGCGTATTCCATTTCCCGTATGTTTCCAGCCTGAGGATCAAAGGGTCTGCCATCGTCCTCAATCACTAGGACGAGTTGCTGGTCCACGATGTTGAGGTCTATGTCGATATGGTGCTCGTCGAGATCCATATAGGCATAGCGAATGATATTGACCACTAATTCCTCGAGAGCCAAATTCACTGTGTAGCCAGAACGATAAGGCGTTGAGTGTGCTTCTAGGAACTCACTTATTTTAGCGTATAATTCCCTAAGTTCCGAAGTCTCATTCTTGATGGTAAGCTTCAACCCCGCATCTGATTTCAAGGGCGGTGACGCGGTTCCTGGATGATTTGCTGTTACCTCGCTGGGAACATTGGTCTTGTGATGACCAACTTCCATGCCCAAAAGTAGTAACGCCTCATCCAGCGTTAAGACAATCGGCATGACCTTGTCCATTTTCGAAGTTCTTAAGACAGACTCGACCATCCTTTCGGGTTTGAGCAGCACGAGTTTGCAACCGGCCTTTTTGAGCTTCTTGGTGTTAGCAAACAAGAAACCGATCCCGAGTGACGACATAAACGTGACTCCCGACATATCGACAACTGTCGGCAATCCGCGATCTGTAGTCCATTGCGAGAACTGTTCCTCAATCTGTTCGACCCCCACCGCGTCAAGGCGCCCGACTAGGGACACATGGGCAATATCGTCGCGATCACTTTTTCTCAGTTCCATGCTTCACCTCGGGTTTGGAATTAGTTGCTGCATTTTATAGCGACTTTTCCAACAATGCATCACCCGTATCGCCACTTTTCAAATTTTTCGCATGGATAAGAATCAGTCTTCACGTGCCATACCTAACGTCTTAGCAAGTAGAATGGCCGCACTGGTCGCTGTTCAAAACTTAGTTGCCAAACGGTTTGCCTTTGGCGGCGCAGTCTATTCTTCGGTAGTTTCTATGACGCACCCTCATCAACTTGTCAGAGCCTTGTCTCTCGCGGATGCCAGCGCTTTGGTTGTAGGAACCGTCATTGGCACTGGCGTGTTTTTAAAAGCGGCTCCAATGGCTCAAGCCGTCGGTTCTCCAATGTGGGTTTTGCTCGCATGGGTTGCTGCTGGTCTTCTGTCGCTGGCCGGTGCGCTCACATATGCCGAACTAAGTTCTATGATGCCGGAAGCGGGCGGCGAATACGTTTACTTGCGAAAGTCGTACGGCGAACTATGGGCGTTTCTTTTTGGCTGGCAGCGTTTCATCGTCGCAGGTAGCGCGTCGATCGCCTCGCTAGGAGTCGGCTTTTCTATTTTTCTATCCACTGTGTTTCCGCTGGAGCAAGTCTGGCTCGAAAGCGATTTCAAGCTGCTAGGTCAAGCCATTCATTGGCAGTTTGGTCTCAAGCAAGTCGTGGCTGTCTCAGTGATCGCTCTGTTGACAGGTATCAATTGTTTCTCAGTAGCCTTCGGTGGCAGGGTTCACGTGATCCTAACCCTTCTGAAGATTAGTGGCATCGCATTCATCGTGTTCGGCATTTTTATTTTCTCCAGTGGAACCACATGGTCCAATCTCGCCGCTCCTAGTCAATCGAAGTGGAATGGTTTGTCTGCTTTTGGTATCGCCATGCTGGCTGCTCTATGGGGGTACGATGGATGGAACAACATGCCGATGGCTGCAGGCGAAGTTCGCGATCCAGGACGTAACATTCCTCGGGCTTTGATTCTGGGCATGCTCACGGTAATGGCGATCTACTGTTCGTTGAACCTCGCCTACTTTTACGCGTTGCCGTTCGATCAAGTCGCCCGTTCGAGTTCAACAAAGTATCGTGATGCATTGCCCGTTGCCGCACTCGCCTCGCAGACGTTTTTGGGCGAATACGGCAGCCGCATCGTAGCGATCATTTTCATGGTCTCCGCGCTCGGTGCGCTCAATGGTTCGATATTGTCCAATTCGCGAGTTCCATTTGCGATGGCACGCGACGGACTGTTTTTCAAAAGCTTTGGTCGTCTTAGTGCGTCGACGCGAGTCCCAGTTGTCTGCTTGGTGGTCCAAGGATTTTGGGCATCCGTACTCGCCATTTCTGGCACCTTCGATCAACTGACGGATTGCTTACTGTTCGCGTCATGGATTTTTTACGCGCTGGTCACTTCCAGCGTCTTTATTCTACGCCACAAGTTTCCCGACATGGACCGCCCTTATCGAACCTGGGGCTATCCGTTCGTCCCGCTCGTATTCGTACTCGTCGCAGCTTGGTTAATTATCAATACGCTATTTTCCAAGCGAGTCGAATCCATCACCGGACTAGCCTTGATGGCCGTTGGCTTGCCGTTGTACTGGTACTTTCGACGTGCTAATAAATCCGGACCAAATTCTTAGTCGATCGGCATACGACGCTACGTATCGACATTGGACTTCGAATTTCACTGAAAGTTGCTAGATACTTGCTTGTTTTTGTGGTACTCTCCAGGTCACACGCTTTCCTTGAAAAACTTTTAGAAAGCAATAAGGGACCAGGAAAAAAAGGGTGGAAAAATGAATGAAAGTGCGATCGTAGATATTCAGCGGACTGACAGGACATTAACCATTGCGTTTTTGGAAAGCCGGTTGAATGCGATTCGAATTGACAGCGAGCCTTGGGTAACCATTGAGCAAGCACTTCAGACTAACGTGCCGGACACGCTGGTGATGGACTTCTCAAACGTCAACGTACTTTGCTCAGCAGTGTTGGGGAAAATAGTCGGGCTTAAGAAAAAGTTCAAAGGAGAGATAGTCTTGACAAATCTTTCGGAATTATTGCTCGAGGTATTCCATATAACTGGCCTGAATCGACTGTTTACTATTAGGAATGCAAACTAAAGCGAACAGTGTAGCTATGCATGAACGGTTCTCCCCTCTTCGCTCGCAACTGACGGCTCACAGCTAGGCTTCACGTGGGACTCTGACAACAAGCTGGAATCGTCCGACATTGATAACAATGGATCGGCCGATGTGACGTTCGAATACGATGCCCTTGGCAGACGGGTTGCGCGAACAGAAGGCTCCGCAGCGGTGGTCTACTTCCAAGCCGACCAGCAAACCATTGCAGATTATCCACGCGGTGGAGCAGCATCGACAGCCACGTATCGGTATGTGTTCGCCAGCTACATTGACGAGCCCGTAGTTCGCAAAGCGACTGGAAGCAGTGGAACAGTTGTTTACTTCCACCGGAACCAACAATACTCGATTCTCGCTTTGACAGATGCCCTGGGAGCCATAGTCGAACGCTACGCCTACACGGCCTACGGCCAACCAACGATTTTAACAGCAAGCCTTTCGATACCGGCAACATCAGCGTTAGCAAACCGTTACACATATACCGCCCGGGAATGGGATGCAACGCTTGGCTCGCATCACTTCAGGGCAAGATAATCGCAGTTATCGATTTTCGTCAACGTGCGAACAAGGTTTTTGAGAAGGCCATCCTCACTGTAACGCAGGTGATTGTCGAGAACTAATAATCACGGCCTGAAGTAGCCGTAACCTCCCTGTTGCTTTCGGAGGACTTCGATGGCTCCCGACGGAACGGTTGTCACTCCAGTGACAAGGTCATCCTTTTCGATGGTCTTTTTCTTCATCGTATTCTGGCACGCGACAAAGTGTATGCCCTGTTTGATCAGAGCCTCCATCTTTTCAGAGTGTTTTGATTGCTTGGTTACTACGAAGATGTTCACCGCGCCGCTCGTTGGCATGCCATTGCATCCATGCCAACACTTCCTCCATCTCCAATCGATGGCGTAGTTCGCGGTAGTCAACCCAG
>JAYVBW010000862.1:0-3949 GCA_043750255.1 Pirellula sp. | reverse complement strand
GTACTGGTGCCTCCTCCAAATCCAAACTGAATAATCTTCATGCCTGGGAAACCAAACCGATCTCTAAGACCTCTCACTTCGGGAGTAATAAAACCTAAGTCCTCTGCGATGACGGGCAACCTGTCTCCTAACGCTCGCTGCAACGCGTGAAAGAAATCGTCCCGAGGACCTGGTTGCCACCTGCCAATACGGGCGTCGGGCATTTGAGCTGGAATCTCCCAGTACGCTTCAAATCCACGGAAGTGATCGATTCTCAACATATCGCATAGTTGCAACATCCGCTTGAATCGACGGATCCACCATTCATTCCCCGTTCGCTGGTGCTCGTCCCATCGATAAAGCGGATTCCCCCAGCGTTGTCCAAGAACGGCGAAGTAGTCGGGTGGAACACCGGCCACAACCGTTGGGTTGCCGTCCACATCCAGTTCAAACAAGCTCTGTTTGGACCACACATCCGAACTATCCATCGCTACAAAGATCGGAATGTCACCGATAATCCCGATACCGCTCTCTAAACAGTATTGCTTCAGTTCTTGCCATTGACGCTCGAATAAGAATTGAATGAACGCCTCGAATTCACATGCAACTCGCAGTTTGTCAGACCACGCAGCTAGGGCCTGAGGTTCACGTCGCTTCAAGGGTTCTTCCCAAACGTTCCAAGCTCGATCGTTATGGTGGTTCTTGCATGCAATGAATAGACAATGTTCGTCGAGCCAATCCGAATGAACTTGTTTAAACTCATCGAGCTGAGAATAGAGCTCAGTTCGCTGATTTTGAAAGCGTCGAAACGCGATCCTCAGCAACTCCATTCGTGTGCTGGAGGACACCGCAAAGTTCGCACTCGACGAGTCCCTCGCGGAGTTGTGCGCTTCAGCACGAGCAGCGTCATACCAATCTTCCGGCTTAAGAAGTCCGTCTCGCACGAGCAGGGCCGGACTAATCAGCAACGGATTCCCTGCAAAAGACGAGGGGGATTGATACGGTGAAAAACCGTAGCCGGTCGGACCGGTTGGAAGGATTTGCCACCATCGCTGCCCAGCTTGCTTCAAGAAGCGAACAAACTCGTACGCCGATGGCCCTAAATCTCCCGAGCCCACGTCCCCTGAACTCCATGCGCCATCCGTACCAGGATTCCTATCTGGAACGCTATCTAGCGGTCTCGCAGGCAATGACGTTAAATGGAGCAGCAAACCGCTAGCACGTGCGAACAATGAGGACATAGCCTACTCAATCGAGATTCTTTTAAATACGAATAAAGGTAAATAAACAGGAACGATTCGACCCGCAAGTTGTCACTCGATGTCTTCTCAAATATTCATTGCCTAATCAGAAATCGCAATTGCCAGGGGAGCGAGGGAATGGAATTACGTCGCGAATATTTGCCATCCCGGTCGCATACTGAACCATGCGTTCCAGTCCCAAACCGAAACCAGCGTGAGGGACTGTGCCAAATCGTCGCAAATCCAGATACCACCAATAGTCTTCTGCTTTGAGCCCCGAAGCCAGCATGCGCTCCGTAAGTATGTCGAGCCGCTCTTCGCGTTGGCTACCTCCTATAATTTCGCCGACGCCCGGAACCAAAACGTCCATCGCGGCAACTGTCCTACCGTCGTCGTTGAGACGCATATAGAACGACTTGATTTCCTTGGGATAGTTGAAAATGATCACCGGCCCTTGAACATGCTTCTCAGTAATGAAACGTTCGTGTTCCGCTTGTAGGTCAACTCCCCAATTTACGGGATACTCGAACTTTTCGCCGCACTTCATGAGGATATCGACCGCCTCGGTGTAAGACATATGAGTAAAGGGTTTGTCGAGTACCAATTGCAAGGATACGATGACGCCCGGCTGTACCCGCTTTTCAAAAAAGTCCATGTCTTCCGTACAGTGGGTCAACACATCTTTGATCATGTGTTTGAGATAGCGCTCCGCTAACCCCATGTTGTCCTTTAATTCAAAGAACGCCATCTCTGGTTCAATCATCCAGAACTCAGAAAGATGCCGCGAAGTGTTGGAATTCTCAGCCCGAAAAGTCGGTCCAAATGTGTAGATTTTTCCCAAAGCAGTTGCGAACGCCTCACCCTCGAGTTGCCCGCTGACCGTCAGGTAAGTTCCCTTGCCAAAAAAATCCTTAGACATGTCGATTTTTCCATCTAGGGTCGGCAACTTGTCGAGCGGCAAAGTCGTAACTCGGAACATCTGCCCTGCACCTTCACAATCGCTGTCGGTAATGATCGGAGTGTGAACATAAAGGAAGCCGTCGTTTTGGAAAAACTGGTGCGTGGCGAAGCTCAACCGATTGCGAACTCTCGCAACTGCACCAAACGTGTTTGTGCGTGGACGTAGATGTGCCCATTCCCGCAGTTTTTCGAAAGTATGCTGCTTTTTCTGCAACGGGTAATCGATAGCGCTCGCGATACCGGTAACGCAAACGTGTGTTGCAAACATCTCCGTCGCTTGTCCCTGGCCTGCACTCGCCTTGATTTCGCCCGAGACAATGACGCTGCTGCCTACGGAAAGCGAAGTGATTTCGGATGAATAGTTTTGTAGAGTTCCATCTGCGATGATCTGCAAATTGCCAAAGCAACTGCCGTCGTTGACTTCGATAAAACTGAACCCGCCCTTGCTGTCGCGCCGCGTTCGAACCCATCCTCGCACTTGAACGATTTGTCCGATGGACTCGGCTTGCCTAGCCGTTTTGATTGAAATCCAAGTTGCTGTCATGATGCAAAACTTTCTAACTAAGGTTCCTCGATAGGATTCGTGTGTGTCATTTTTCTCTTGCTTTTCGGGCGACGATAAAGGACTGTACGCATAAGCCAACGAACGCAAAACAAAGCACAGTCATAGCCCAAATCATTCCCGCTGCGAGCGGCGAGATTTCCTTTCCCGCGATCATGAATTGGAATATCTGACGAGTGCCTTGCACCAAAGCGACCAAACCGCCTAAAAGCGCGAGCGTTACAGCCGCATGCATTACATGCTTTTTGGAGGCTGTATTCAAGCTTGCAACCAACCCGAGCACAATCAAAGGCAAGCCAACTACGGACGGAATCAGCCAAGTGTAAGACTTAATCTCAGGCTTGAGTAGCAAAACTGCGGCGGACAATCCGCAAAGCAAAAAACCAAAAACAATCGTGATCTTCGGCATTCTTTGTAACCTTTTCTATAGGAATTTCACGACCGATCGGTCGTAATTTACACTGGATCGTTGACGCCGGTTTTGTTGCGACGTAGAGTAATCGGATTGTTACTTTCAGTACCAATTCGACTTCTTTTTTACTTTCCGATTTCTCCGGGTGCAGCTATGGCAGATTATGGATTACTCGTTCCGACTGGTGGCGGCGAAGATATTCCTTTGAAAAAAGACCGCATACTAATAGGACGGAGAGACAACTGCGATATCGTCTTGCGATTCTCCAATGTGTCGGGTCAACATTGCCGCATGACCCTTGAATTAGGATATTGGTTTATTAAAGATTTGGATAGTCGAAATGGGACCAAGGTGAACGGCCTTTCGATCCGTCGAAAGAGGCTTGACCCTGGCTCAGTCATTACAATCGCTAAACACGCCTACGAGATTCAATACAACCCTGAAATCTTGGGTGCCAAGGGACTGCCACCTGCCGACGATGACCAAATTGACTTGGCTCTCAGATCGTCATTGATGGAACGCGCGGGACTGGATCGACGAGCGGGCGAAGATCGTGGTACCAATGTGAAAGACGATGACGATGACGATGACGACGACGACGACAAGGATGAAGTTGACAAGGATGAAGATGAAGAGCGAGGCTCAAATCCCAAAGAGGATGCCGATATCTAACCAACAAAATCTAGCACGGCGCAGTTAGCATCGTGCGATCTTTTATTGTCGCCTTTCGCTCCGCGAAAGAATGGAAAAACGCTACTTTCGCCGAGCGAAAGGCGACACTTGTTTTCCGCACGA
>JAYVBW010000861.1:0-6531 GCA_043750255.1 Pirellula sp. | reverse complement strand
AGAAATCGCGGACCGTTACCATCGGGCATTGACGACGTATCTGACGGATTTGCAACGGATCGTGCTTGAAACTGCCGTCGACTATCACCGCGTTATCACGAGCGAAGCGTATGAGCATCCCATGATGCGGTTCCTCGTCGGCAGAACTCGCGGACGGGGTATTCGATGAATTTTATTCAGCCCTGGATTTTGTTGGCTTTGCCGTTGGTTGCGGTCCCGATCATTATTCATTTGGTGAATCAGAGGCGCTTTCAAACGGTTCCTTGGGCTGCCATGATGTTTTTGTTGCAGGCCAGTCGCATGTCGAGTGGCTATACCAAGCTTCGGCAGTGGCTCATATTGTTGATGCGCGCGTTGGCGGTGGCTTGCCTTGTCTTTTTTACTTCGCGGCCCTTAGCCAGCGGATTGACTGGATTGCTGGGAAGTCGATCGAGTGAAGTGGCAATCGTACTCTTGGACCGTTCCCCAAGCATGCAGGAAACGCGTACTGGGACTGGCATGACGAAGCTTCAATCTGCGTTGATGCAACTGTCGAGCACGCTGCAGACAATTGGCGTACAGCGAGTGGTGGTGTTTGATTCTGCCGGGGACAAGCCATCTGAATTTGAATCGCCGGCGGCGATGGTTTCCGATCCGTCGTTGGTTGCAAATGGCATTACGAGCGATATTCCAGGGATGCTTGAACGGGTATTGATTTACATTAAGAATAACCGCTTTGGGAACGTCAATGTATGGATTTGTTCTGACATGAGGGAGAGCGATTGGCGAAGCCGCGATGGGAGATGGGCTGCGGATCGAGACGGCTTTATTGGATTGACGCAAGAGGTTCGATTTCAAGTTTTGGATCTCGGTGCGGCTTCGAATGAGAACCGATCGATTCGAATTTTGTCCGCAAAGCGAGTGCAGGGAACGCAAGGAGTGGAACTGTCACTGAGTTTTAAGATTGAAAGAACGGTTGGGTCGACCGTGCCGATTGCTATGGAGATCCCAGTCGAGGTCGAAATTGGTAGTGCGCGAAGTGTTGTGAATGTCGATCTGCAGTCTGAGTCCGCCGAGGTCAACGACTATCGAATCGCTCTATCGTCCGAAAACGGCAACGCTAGTCTCGACAAAGGCTGGGGATTAGTCCGAATCCCTGGCGATACAAATTCCGCTGACAACACCAGCTATTTTGTCTATGAGAAACCGCCAGCTAGACGAACGGTGATTGTGAGCGACAACCCGCGGGTCATTGAAGCGATTGAATTGTGCACAAATATTTCGCCGGAACAAGCGATTGAGTGCGAGACCGAAACAGTCGCATCCTCGCAATTGGACTCGATCGATTGGAATGCGATTGCTTTGGTGGTTTGGCATGAACAATTGCCTGAAGGCCGTTCGTTGGAGTTGCTAACTCAATTTATTGCTGCGGGTGGACAGGTTCTGCTCTTTCCGCCGGAGACGCCCAACGACACGCGTGCGCTGGGAGTTCAGTGGATGGGGTGGGAAACCTTGGAGGCAAATCCAAAGTCGAGACCCGAAACATCCGAGGCGGATGCGACGCTTGCACGCGTTCAGCAATGGCGCAACGATTCTGAACTGTTGGGCAACACTCTAAACGGTGCACCGTTGCCGGTTGGACAACTCGGGATCAAGCGTATTTGCAGGGTGGAGGCTGAAGGGACCGTATTGGCTGCGATGACTGACAATTTGCCTTTGATGATGCGGGTTGACGTATCAGGTTCTACCAAAAACGGAGTTTATGTTTGTACGACGACACCTTCTTTACGAGATTCGACGTTTGCAGCGGACGGCATAGTGATGTACATCGCGATACAACGAGTCTTGGCGAACGGTTCGGCAAGAATTGGTTCCACTCGAATGGCGACGGTTGGTCAACCAGCCGCATCGCTCTTTGCGAACGCAATGCAAGCTGCTGGAGATGGGAACGTGTTGTCCAATCAGTTTTCGCAACATCCGGGCGTATACCAAAGTGATGATCTATTGATTGCACAGAATCGACTTGGAGATGAAGACAGTGGCAAATTAGTTTCTACCGAAACACTGTCTAGTTTGTTCGGTGCGTTGGATTGGTCGCGTATTGAGGTTGGGGCATCCGCTCGAAGCTTGGTCCAAGAGATTTGGCGATGGTTCGTGATCGTAATGCTTGTTGCGATGGTGGTAGAAGCGTTATTGTGCATGCCAAAACGTAGGCGTTCGCCAGTGGCAAACACTTCCAGCCGCCCATGACAATGCCTCGATTCAATGTCGTCCTTTATCAACCCGAGATTCCGCAAAACACGGGAAACATCGGTCGCACGTGCGTCGCACTCCATGCAAAGCTTTGGATCGTGCGGCCGACCGGGTTTCGGTTGGATAACAAGCAATTGCAGCGAGCTGGCTTGGATTATTGGCAGCATTTAGATTGGGAAGCGGTAAATTCATGGGGGCACTTGGTTCCGATGCTGCCGACAGCAAGAACTTGGTTTTTCACTAAATTTGCGTCGAAAACTTACTCGGACGCGGCGTTTGAAGTGGGTGATTGGCTGGTTTTTGGGAGTGAGTCGAGTGGTCTGCCAGATTTTGTGCGGGAGCAGAATGGATCCCAATGCCTTGCATTGCCTATGATAGGACCGGTCCGCAGCTTGAATTTGTCGGTAGCGGTCGGAGTCGGG
Organism: Pirellula sp.; assembly: GCA_043750255.1. GTDB lineage: Bacteria > Planctomycetota > Planctomycetia > Pirellulales > Pirellulaceae > JBKCUI01. The sequence continues at coordinate 3,877 of JAYVBW010000861.1, read as the reverse complement.
CTGTTTGAAGCGTATCGGCAGACGATAACCAAAGGAAGTTAAGTTATTGGCGCACGCAGTTCAAAGACTGCGACTATTTGTCTCTTTGTTTGTTTGGCAACAAATTTCCAATATAACGGTTACTCAAATGTCGAAAGATCTCGACTTGTGGAAAGTATCTTTTTCGATGCTACCTTCCACCAAGTCAGGGTAGCTAGTAAACTTTGCGAAATCCTCAAACGCATGCCGTGTGGCGTGGCGATTGCCAGAAAGAAGCGACTCTTTAATCCATCATGCAACGATTTTTGTTCCCTCGCTGGACGAACAAATTCCTGGCTCTGCTAGGAGTTTTGGCTGCTGCCGGTGGCGCTTATGCCAGCGTCCTGTTCTTAGGTGCGACGAGTCCGGTGACCCTGAATGTTGGTTATCGCCCTGAGCAGCCCGTACCATTCAGTCATGCTTTGCATGCCGGCGAACTCAAAATGGACTGCCGATACTGTCACAACACGGTCGAGAAGTCCGCCTACTCCAGCATTCCGACAACCCAAACCTGCATTAATTGCCACAGCCCGAAGACGGCAGCGGGTGCTCCTGTTTTGTCTGCGGTGCACTCAGATAGCAGGAAGCTAAAGCCAGTTCACGAAAGTTGGCGAACTGGCGAGTCGGTCGACTGGGTCCGAATTCACAGGCTGCCTGACTTTGTTTTTTTTAATCACTCCGCTCACGTAAATCGTGGCGTTTCGTGTGTTACATGTCACGGTCGGGTGGATCAGATGGATATTGTTTACCAGGCCAAAGATCAGTCGATGGCATGGTGCATTGATTGTCACCGCCATCCCGAACCACATCTTCGGCCTGTCGAAGAGATAACTAATCTTGCTTGGTCCGCTGGCTCGGAAGCCGAACAGCTGGCCTTGGGCACGAATTTAAAAGCAGAGAAAAACATCAATCCTCAAGACAATTGTGCGGTCTGCCACCGATGAGTCAATCTGGTATCGATCACCAAAAGCGTTACTTCCGCAGCCTCGACGAATTGCAGCAAACGCCTGAGTTTGAGCAATTTTTGTCGCGAGAATTCCCGCAGGCAGCGTCTGAATTCCCCGAGGGGGTTTCGAGGCGTCGTTGGCTGCAGATGATGGGTGCCTCACTGGCTCTCGGTGGAGTCGCGGGTTGCCGCTACAACCGCGAAGAGATTGCCGCCTTTGTCGTCCGTCCTGAAGGCCGAATTCAAGGTGTCGCCGAGTATTTTGCAACAAATTTCGAATGGGCAGGTCGTGCGGTACATGCTTTAGTGACCAATTTAGAAGGTCGCCCCGTGAAGGTGGATGGCAACGCGGACCATCCAGCTTATGCGAATAGCCAGCCAACTGATTTTGCCAAGAACAAAAATCTTCGATCGGCGGGTACCGATGTCTTTACGCAAGCGTCCATTTTATCCCTCTACGATCAGGACCGGATAGCCGGAGTACTGAATCGTACGTCGCCCGGCAGAGCGCCAGAGCGATATGTCCAGATGGACAAGAAAACGGACCCGGACGATCACAAAAATTCGCTTAAGAGCTGGGAAGTTTTTGGAGAATATGTCGCAAAAGAGCGAGTCAAGTTAGCTGCTTCCAACGGTGAAGGGCTTGCTGTTATTTTTGAGCCGACACGGAGTCCCTCTGTTCGTCGCATGCTCGCAGAAGTGGTTAAAAAATATCCAAAAGCGACCTTGGTTCGCTATGAGTCGGTTTTCTCCGGAAATGTTGCGAAAGCGATTGATGCGGTTGGGGCTGGTAAAGCGTCGATGGTGTTCGACTTGGATCCAGCTCATGTGATCGTCTCGTTGGATGCGGATTTGCTGGGTGCGGACTCAAATGCAGTTCACTACGCTCGTCAGTTTGCGAATCACCGATCTCCTAGCGGAGCATGGATGAATCGTATGTATTGCATTGAATCGCAGTATTCGGTTACCGGCTCGGCTGCGGATTTTCGATTGGCATTGCAGTCTTCGCAAATACCCGCGTTTCTCCGTAAAATCGAAGAAGCGATTGATGCGGGACGTATCATCGAAGATAAATTCGAAGAAGTACCTTACAACGAACTCAAAGGGGCTGACCGCGTCAACCGAGTGTTCGAGAGCATTGCCAGTGACCTCTTGGCGAACAAAGGAAAGGGTACAAGCGTGCTGGCGGTCGGAAGCCATCATTCCCTGGCGGTTCAGTTCGCTGCACTCCGGATCAATGCCAAGCTTGGCAATATTGGCAAGACAGTCAATTTGTATGAAATCAGCAATGAATTGGCTGAAGTCACTTCTATCAAGCTCGATGAATTTGCAACTCGAGCAAAGGAGTTCAAGTCAGTTTGGATTCTTCCGCCGAATCCGGTGTTTACGGTCTCTGGGGATGTCAAACTTTCGGAAGCAATCAAGTCGATCGGCGACGTGGTTTATCTTTCGAACTACGACGACGAAACTGCGGCTTGCTGTACTTGGACAGTTCCAGCAACACATCCGCTCGAAGCATGGGGGGACGTGCAAGCATCGGATGGGGTATTGAGCATCGGTCAGCCGATGATCTCGCCGTTGCTCGTAGGTAGTAAATCGGTCATTGAGTTCCTGGCGATCATGTTGAATATGCCTGAAGTAGACGGGCAAAAGATCGTTATGGAGACTGCTCGTCAAGCGCTGGGCGGTTCGATCAGTGAACGAACATGGAAAGAATCGTTGCACATCGGTTTCGTCGCTGGAACAGGAGGCAAGAAGTTTTCGGGAGAATTGAAGACCGACGGGAAATCTGTGAGCGGCGGTGGGTTGTCAACGAGCCCGTACGCGCTGCCTGAAGGAGAGATCAAGCTCGAACTCGATAAAAACAAATTGGAAGTCGTATTGCATCCGAGCGATTCGGTTTACGACGGTCGCTTAGGAAATAACGGTTGGTTACAGGAGTTGCCTCAGCCGATCACGAAATTGACTTGGGACAATGCGGCAGTTTGCAGTATTGGGACCGCAAACCAGCTCAATCTAAAACAAGGCGAGTTGGTTGCACTTCGCCTTGGTGACGCTGTTGTTAAGCTGCCCGTTTTCGTCGTTCCTGGCCACGCAGAAGGAAGTTTTACAGTCAATCTTGGCTATGGTCGCACCAAAGCTAAAGGTGGGATTGTTGCGGGAGCAGTTGGAACCAATTTGGCGTCGTTCCGACGTTGGAAACAAGCAGCCATCTACACTGGGATCGAAGCGCTTGGAACCACCGAGCCGTACCGACTCGCGACCACGCAGGATCACTTTGCACTCGACGAAATGGGGATGAGCGAGCAAGCCAAACGTTCTCCTCAGTTGATTCGCGAAGGCACGTTGGATGAATACAAAACGGATGCAAGTTTCACTAAGAGAATCGTGGAAAAGCACTTTGAGAATAAGTCTCTGTGGGAGGAACCCAAGGTAGACGAAAACTACAAATGGGGTATGACCATCGATTTGAACAAGTGCACAGGTTGCAACGCATGCGTGGTCGCTTGTCAGGCAGAAAATAACGTGCCAATCGTTGGTAAGGAACAAATCATTCGCGGTCGCGAAATGCATTGGCTGCGAATTGATCGTTATTTCCAATGCGATCAAGTTGCGATGTCCAAGGCCAACGAGTCATTCAAGGACCCAATTGATGCAACAATTGTAACGCAGCCCATGGCGTGTGCTCATTGCGAAACAGCACCTTGCGAAGAAGTCTGCCCGGTTGCGGCGACGGTACATACCGCAGAGGGCATCAATGCGATGGCTTACAACCGATGTATTGGCACACGGTATTGTGGCAATAATTGTCCCTACAAAGTTCGCCGTTTCAATTACTTCAACTACAACACCGAGTACGGATACTTCTACGGCTGGCAAGACAATCGCGAGCAAGCATCGCAGAAACTGCAG
>JAYVBW010000860.1:0-4305 GCA_043750255.1 Pirellula sp. | reverse complement strand
GACCAATCGACTTCCATTACAACATCGCCGAAGAGACCCGCTCCGCTTTTGCCAGCGAATTTCGATGACACGTACAAAGGAACGTGAACCATCGAATGGGGCAAGTAGACGAGAAACGGTTCATCGCGATGTTTTCGAATAAATGCAACGGCTCGTTCCGTGTAGTTCGTTGTCAATTGAGTCTGATCTTCGCCGGTCACTTCGGCATCGATAATCGTGGTGTTCTCGATGAGCGGCAACGGTGGATAGCCCGACCTCACGTCTTGGCCAGCCTCGCGTTTGGCCAATTCCTCGGGATGATTTGGCCACATGTCGTTGGAGTATGGCAAACCATAGTAGGAGTCGAATCCGTGATTGGTTGGCAGGAATTTGGGGTGGTGCCCAAGATGCCATTTTCCGATGCACGTGGTCGCATAATTCTTCTGTTTGCAAACTTCAGCAAGAGTCATCTCGTTGGATGACAATCCGATATTCGCACCTGGACCAAGTGCGCCAGAAAACCCAACTCGCTCGTGATAGCAACCCGTTAACAGTGCGGAACGCGAAGCCGAGCATACAGCAGAGGAGACATGAAAATCGGTAAAGCGTCGACCTTCGCGAGCCATCCGATCCAGATTGGGTGTTGGGAAAGCATTGGCACCGAATGGACCGATGTCCGCGTAGCCCATGTCGTCAATGAAGATCACGACAACGTTGGGCAGCTCAGCAGCATTTGCAATGCTGCAATGAAATATTGAATACAGCAAGAGTATGCCAACACACTTGGTCCAAAGTGGATTCATGAATAAGCTCGATGTGATTGGAGACGAAAAAGTCACGTGTAGAGGTGCTTGATACAAAGCTGGGACCAGTTTTCGAGGCGATCCAGCTCCGATTTAATTGTTTCTACGGATTGAAAACCACTATCCTCGAGATGCTCTTCGCGTGTTTGGACTTTGCAAGACGAGAGCTGCATGATGTGGACGATTCCCAGGTGGACACGGCCGACCTCCGTCGAACTATCGTAGATCAAGCCAACGATTCGTTGCTGCCCGTTGCATTCGATGGAGACTTCTTCTTCGAGTTCACGTTGCATACCGGTTCGGTACCAATCCTCGCCCGTAGCGTCCTCGACGGAGATATGGCCGCCGATGCCGATGGACCGAAACGCATGCAATCTTTTTTCCCCCTGCCCTTTTCCTCGGGTGTATTGAAAGATGCGGGTCCCGTTTGCATCGTTACACTCAAGAATTACATAGGGGATGAGTTGTTTGAAGGAAGGATCGGTTTCAACCAAACTTCTAGCGCGGAATGACTGATTCGAACGCTCCAAAATGGTCGAAAGGTATCGATCAACGTTGGGTTGAAATCCAGAAAACGGTCCAAGCTGATCAAGCAATTGTGCAGGAATTACAAGAACTTCTTCGTCTTTGGACATGTGTTGTCACGTTTTCTACGGGATAATAGTGGACTTCGGAGAGTTGCCCCTGCGGAAACAGGGTTCCCTTGATCTGCCGATTTGCGATACGATACACGGTTTAGCAAAGGCTGACCATTCACTTTTTCGATCAATTTGCAACTGGGGAAGCTCTTCGGGACCCATGTGTTGCATCCACCTAATTAACTCCTCCAACCGCCGACTAAGATCCAGCATGAGTTTACTATCTTTTTCATACATTTTACGCGTAGGATTTTCAGGACATTTGGCGACTTTGATCGTAGCTACGGTGATGGCTGGGAGTCCTGCTTTCGGAGAGGAAAAACCTTTGCAGGCAAGCAAACTTTTTCCTGCTGACACACAGGCCCTCTTTTCACTCCCCGATTCTGAGGGATTCCTGGCGGGTTGGAGAAAGACGCAACTCGGCAAGCTCGCTGACGACTCGAAGTTAAAGGAGTTTTGGGAAACTCAACGAAAAGAAATTCAAGATAGATTCAACGAAGCCGGGTGGCAACTCAATTTGGAAATCGAAGACCTAAGCGAAATGGCTGGAGGTCAGACCAGTTTGGGCTGGATAACTAGGACCAACGACGTAAACAAGCCCTTTTCGATTGCGATGGTGATCGATGTGGTGAACCGATCTATACCCGCCGAAGGCTTTTTGAAACGGGTGGATAGTGAACTTAAAGCCAGAAACGCGACCGCAAAATCGATCAATATTAGTGGAGCCAAAGTGTTTCAGTACACTCTTCCAAAGGCGACCGGTGACGTCCGTGTCAACGAGTCTTTTTATTGCCTGTCCAAGGACCAACTATTTGCCGCAGACGATTTGGTAACGATAACCGAGTTGTTAGCCGCTCAAAGCGGTGCAAAAGAGGAATCTCTTGCAAATTCCGAACTCTACAAACTAGTGCAGTCGAAAATTCCGACCGAAGGGGACGATCCGGAAATCGAGTACTTTGTACGTCCGATAGGGTTTGCCAAATTACTTCGCTCAATATCAGGGAAACCAACTAAGAACCAATCGGACGTATTGTTGATACTCGATAAAGAAGGCTTCGGCGATCTGCAATGCATTGCTGGCAACGTTCAAATTTCGGCGGAGCCCTTTGACTTTTTTCACCATGCTTACGTGGTTGCAAAGAAGCCGCTTGCGACCTCGGTTCAGATATTGGACTTTCCAAACGTAGCCAAGCTCGTCGCACCGGGATGGATCAACAAAGAAAGCGCTTCCGTTTTGTCATTCTCTTGGAATATCCAGGACGCATTTCCTAAATTTCGCGGAATTGTAGACGCATTTGTTAATAAAGGTACTTTCGATGAAATGATCAAGGGGCTTCGCGATGATACCCAAGGGCCTCAGATCGATATCCTTAAGGACGTGCTTCCGTTTTTGTCTTCCGAGTTCCATGTGATTACAGAAATTGTTAAGCCGATTTCGCCTGATAGCAAACGCTCGATGGTCATTCTGAAACTAAATGATGCAACCCAAAAACTACCGAAAATTTTAGATCGATACGGAAAGGGTGAGCCAGATTCCAAGCCCATTGATTTTGAAGGCAATCGCATCTGGAGTTTCGAAAACAAAGAGAATACGGAGATTGAATTGGACTTTGGCGGGAAAAAAGACGCCAAGAATAAATCCTCCGACGAAGACGAACCGCTTCTGGATAAATGGGCCATCACCATTTTCGGCGACTACTTCATTTTCGCTTCCGATGTCGAAATGATTATGGATGTGCTCAGCAGGGCCAAGAATCCGGAGCAGAAGAATGCGTTTGAAAAAGAAGCCGACGTAGCCAAGGTGGCCGCAATGCTTGAAAACGTTGCCGGCACCGATGGCAGAAGTACGAATCAAATCACACGTTCAGATCGAGCCTTTGAAATGCAGTACGAATTATTTCGGCAAGATATTCTTCCGGAATCCCGCAGCATGCTGGCAACGATTTTGGACAAAATTCTCAAACCCAAGAATCCTCGACAAGCTCAAATTCAAAGAGTCAAGGGTGACAAGCTGCCCCCATTCGCAGCAATTCGCGACTACTTTACCCCGAGTGGTGGAGTTGTGCGAACCGAGGAAGATGGATGGTCTATTCAGAGCTTTATTTTAGGTAAGTGAGCGGATGGAATCCCAAAGCGGACCGCCGTCGTTTCAGAAACGGCAAGATGATCGAATCCAAGAACTGGAGTTCGTTGTTACTCATTTGCAAAAGACCGTAGAAGACCTTAACAAAGCGATGCTCCTGCAGCAAAAGACGATCGATGTCCTCTGTCGACAGCTTGAACAAGCCAAATCCGATGTTCGGTCTATGTTCAGTGCTGACAACTCGCAAGGTTCGCCAGAGGACGACAAACCACCGCACTATTAGGCGTCTACTAGGTGTCGACACCAGAGCTTCGCGGTGCGAGCGGAATCTTGTTTTCTTTGGCATCGGTCTTTTCCCGCCAGGGTTCTTTTTTACGGTAGCTTTCCAGTTCCGCTTCCAGTTGCTCCAGTTGCGGCTCCTTGCTTTCACGTCCCAATTGAACTGCTTTTTCGGACCATTCAACGGCTTTGTTAAATTGGCCTGTTTCAGCGTACGCGGCTGCCAACGTGCTCAAGATATGTGGTTTCTTGTAATTCGTCAGTTCGCATGCTTCAAGTCCAAGCTCCAAGGCGCGCTTGCCGTCTCGAACGTCGTCTGCCAGACTGGTCGATAATGTCCACGATAAATTGTTCAAAATGCCAGAACGTTCTACATCGTCTTTGGGGGCAAGCTCCAGCGCCTTTTCGAAATCTGCGATCGCCTTGGAATAGTCTTTCATGGCCAGTAAAGTGTCCCCTCGCATTCGATATGCTTGCCAGTGCTCCGAATCGATCTTAATTACTTGTCCAAATACTTTGATCG
>JAYVBW010000859.1:0-4706 GCA_043750255.1 Pirellula sp. | reverse complement strand
AGTTCGCTGGATCCCAAGCAGCTTGTGGCCACGCTTCTATCGATGGATGTACTTGAACCGACCACACGCTTGGAAGTCGATGAAAAAAACAAAGCGATTATCGCGCACGCATCCATTGCAGACCAATATGCAATCCAGCAAACGATCAAGCGACTCGATGGATCCGCACGTGATGTAGATGTCATTCAACTGCGGCGCCTCCGCGCCGAAGATGTCGTGGGAACCATTAAATTTTTGATGGGCAACGAAGAAAAGAAAGAGGACAACCCTCGAAGGAACTATGGCTACTACGATCCGTTTGGTTATAACAACAGCAAAAAAGATACATCTTCGGACGCGTTTCGAGTTGCAGCGAACTCGCAAGACAACCAAGTACTCATTTGGGCGAATGAACTCGAGCGGACGGAAGTCAACAAGCTTTTAGTGAAATTAGGAGAGCTACCGCCAGCAGGTGGAAATGCAAGTCGAATGCGAGTCATCGACGCGAATCGCTCGAACGACACGAAAGAGTATCTGAAACGTCTGCAACAGGCCTGGAGCAGGATCTCGCCAACGCCATTGGTTTTGCCCAATGAAGACCAATTTGACCCAGCGGACGCAAAGAAATCGCCAGCTACCGATTCCGGATCAACGGAAATTGAAAAACCCAAGTCGCCGCGTGATCCAAAAGAAAAAGCTCAGGATGTTTCGAGGGCTGTCGATATCAACTTCGACGAAAAAATGGCCCGAATTGGCATTCCAACAGGCTTCCTCTCGGCTGCAAATCAAGTAGCCGACGATGCTCCCAGCAAAACATCCCCGCCGAGTTTGCCCATTCAAATATCTTTTGACGAAAGAGGCAACCTAGTCTTGGCAGGTGATGATACCGAGGCTCTCAGTCGTCTCGAACAACTCATGATAGATAACGCGCCTCCGCAACGAAACTACGAAGTCTATTACATCAAAAACTCCAGGCCGAGTTGGATCGAAATGAATCTAAAGGACTACTACAAAGAGGACAAGGAAAAAAAGAACGACTCGAACGATGCATTCCGTTGGATCTTCGGCATTGATGGGCCTTCAGAAAAGAAAAATGAAGATCCACAATTGGGCAAAAAACGAAAACTCAAATTCCTGTCCGACAACGATACCAATTCCCTGATCGTTATTGGCGCAGATGATGTGCAACTCAAAACTATCGAAGAACTGATTCGGCTTTGGGATGTGCCGGAAAAGACAAACAAACAAAGGCTTCGCTACTCCAAACTAATGCATGTCGAATTTTCGAACGCGGAAGTGATTGTGGAAGCGATTAAGGAAGCGTATCGCGATCTCCTTAGCACCAATGACAAAGCTTTTGAAAAAGAGAAGGCGGGCGGCGGCGGCGGTGGAGCAGGCGCATCCGAGTCAAAGCGAGGATCCTCCTCCGATTCTATTTTCAACGGAGGAATGAACTACAGTTTCTCTGGTCGGCTGTCGATGGGTGTCGACAAGATCACCAAAACGATTATCGTTTCGGCTGAAGGTGAGGATTTGCTGAAGTTGGTCTGCGAAATGATCACCCATTTGGATGAAGCGGCTAAACCAACCGGATCTATTGAAGTAATTAAATTGGATGGAGCGAACGGTGCAGCAATGGAAAAGGCACTGATGGCATTAGCTAAAGCAAATGGTAAAGACGTCCAAAACAGCGATCCAAATCAGCAACAGCAACAATCAAATCAGCAACAGCAGTTCAATCAGCAACAACAATACCCAAACGGGCAACCACCCAGTTCATCAAAAGCGAGCCGGAAGAAATAAAGCAGTACCACAACACCGCAAAGATAATGAAACATAAACTCTTGTTGTCCTGGACCGTATTCGGACTTTTGCTTATCTCGGCTTGTGACGCACCGAAAGCGTTACCTGGCCCGGGCAGCAAGGCCGTCGTTCGGCAGTCGCTGAGCAAGGACCAGTCCGACCTCGCAGCGCAGATCGTTAACGATGCCAAGCCTGCCAAAACAAAGCCGACGGACAATGTTAAGGTGTCGCTACTCCTCAATTGGTATCCCGAAGCGGAGCATGGCGGTTTTTACGCCGCACAGGTCCACGGGATTTTCGAAACGTTTGGACTAGAGGTCGAAATTCGTCCCGGCGGAAAAACAACCGTTGTGCCTCAGGAGTTGATATTGGGTCGTGTTCAGTTTGGAGTTGCTAACGCAGACGATGTGCTCATGGCGCGTAGCCAAGAAGTCCCGTTGGTCGCTTTGATGGCCCCTATTCAAAACGGCCCCCGATGCATCATGGTGCGAAAGGACTCGGGTATTACGACGTTCGCTGGTATCAAAAACATGAAACTGCAGATCGATGCCTCGCGACCCTACGTTCCATTTTTGAAAAGCAAAGGGTTCCTAACCGATGGCGTTGATGTGGTTCCGTATTTTGGTTCTGTAGCGCAGCTCGTTGCAGAAAAAGGGGTCGCCACGCAAGGATACAGTTTTAGCGAACCGTTTATGGCCCGTCAGCATGGAGTCGAAGTTGTTGAGCTGATGATGTCGGAAATCGGTTACAACCCCTATGCTAGCCTTTTGGTTGCAACGGAAAATCAGGTTGAAAAACAAGAAGATGTTTGCAGACGCATGGTTCAGGCGAGCATTGCAGGTTGGAAAAAGTATCTGGAATCCCCCAAGGAGACAAACGACGTGATTCTGTCCAAGAACAAGCAAGGCCTCGAAAAGAATGCGTTGGAATTTGGCGTGGAGGCTCTCAAACCCCTTTGCATTCCGACCGGTGAAGGAGATTCCGCAATCGGTTCGATGTCAGCCGAACGTTGGACCGCCCTAGCGGATACTTTGGTATCGCTCAAGTTAATCGATGCAGCCAAAGCGTCTGTTGACAACGCGTTTACATTGCGATTCTTGAAACAGTAGTTTTGACTCGACATTCTCGGAAGCGGCAGAAATTTTGAAAATCCTCTTGAATGAACAGCAGATCGGTTTAGGCATCGATCGTTTGGCATCGCAACTCAAAAGCCATTATAAAGACAATCCGGTAACTATCGTTGCGATCATGACCGGCAGCTTGGTGATGCTGGCCGATTTAATACGCCGCTTAGAAATGCCTGTTTGCATCAGCTTGATCCAAGCGAGCTCCTATCGAGGTGGCACCAAATCTGGCGACTTGCTCATCCAAGACCATATGATGCTGGATATCAAAGATCGCGATGTTTTGCTAATCGACGACATTTTTGACACGGGCAAGACGCTGGTAGAAGTCACTCAACGACTCGCCAACATGAAACCAAAAACGATACGCACTGCTGTATTCCTGAATAAGCTAGGGCAAAGCGTCGTGAATGCGGTGCCCGACTTCGTTGTTTTTGAAATTCCAAACGAATTTGTAGTCGGATATGGATTGGACTATCAAGATCTTTATCGCAATCTACCCTTCGTAGGAGTGCTTGAAGAATCGGATTTACAGAATCACTTGACCGCATAAGTTGCCGCACATGCCAGGTCCCCGAGTACTCGTCGTAGCACGCCGCTACTGGCCATTTACGGACGATAGTTGCCAGCGTCTCATGCATCAATTTTCTGCTCTAACACGGGCGGGAGCGAAGGTGACGATATTGACAGCGCGTTGGCATCCCAGTTGGCCGCAAACGTCGCTGTGCCGCGAAATGCCGGTGCATCGGTTATTGCCGGCCCCAAACACCAATTGGAACGAGAGCCATTTCCAGAAGAACGTCGTTCATTGGATCAGCAAGTCGGCAAAGGACTTTGACTGCATCTACGTCGATCGAGCCGATGGTCTCTTATCGTTTCTGCAGAGCAAAAGCATAAAATGGAATATTCCCATCGTAGCTCGCTTCTCGCCTGATGACGTTGGATTTGGATTGTCGATTGGGCAAAAGTTGACTCAGATCGCAATGGCCGATACCTGCAGACGTTGCACACGCATTGTCTGCCCAACTCCGAACGCCCATCGAATCATTGTCTCGCAAGGCATAAGCGAATCTCAAATCACAAGAATTGGCGATATCGCTTGGGAGCCAGTCGCTCGCTCTGAAGAGCTGCGAACAACCGCCTCCGACGCGATTTTTGAAACCAGCAGTGATTTCCTCATTCCAAGTCGGACGGATCTCCTTTTGCACTTCGGTATTTCGGAGACTGTTCCCCTTCACAAGGCGATTCAGTCCGTGTGCGATTTGCTAGATATTGGAATTTTGATGCGAATGTGGGTCGTTGGTTCCGGCGTCGAGCCGAGCGACCTGTACGATCTTATCAAATCAAGAGGTTGGCATCGAGAGATACTGCTGTTCGATGGATTCGATGACTTGCAGGAATTGATTCAAGTCGCCGATTGTTGCATCGCCTCAAATCCAAAAGAAGCGATACAATACACGATGCCACTGTTGGCCAGCGCCGGAGTGCCGATGATCATTGCGGACAGTCCCGACTGTCGAGCTTGGTTGCCTGAAACCAATCATTTCCAACTCTACTCCTCGGAACAGGTACTGGCCCAAAAACTTCAAGACTTTGTCGCAAACCGAGAACGATGGACATCCCTGGCTAGCACTTTACGTCAGAGCTTGCTTCGAACTAAATCCAGGGATGAATGCGTTCAACAATGGCTGTCCCTATTTCGCAACTCTATCCTCGATTGTAAAGCATGAAACTGCGAGTTTGCTTGATCATCCCAACCCTGGACCAAGGAGGTGCCGAAAAGCAAATTTCGCTCTTAGC